>NZ_JAXHDC010000037.1:0-35839 GCF_037072045.1 Oceanobacillus sp. MO10714A
TATTATATATGATGTAACTTCCTAAAACGCATCTACATTACATCCTTCACAAAAGAGTCATTTCTCCATCCAAAAAGTTGTAACAATTGCGGTACAGGGGGTCAGAGCATTTGTCCCACTTTTCATGTACTTTTCACGTCTCCGCTTTATTATTCAGCCCTTTTTAAAAGCTCTTGATAAAGTGAAACTTCATTCAGTAGGGGCTTCCTTCCCTCCCCACTGAATGTTAGTTGAACAGAATCAGGGATTTACGGACTGTATATCCCCCACCTTCACATGTTGGGTGGGCTTCCCTCATGTTTAGATGTGGGGGTATTACAGACCCATTAATGCGTGATAAATCGGATAATATTTTTCCCAATATTCTTTTCGGTTCTCAATCGATTTACCGTCGAGTAGAGCTTCAATCACGTCTAAACAAACATGCCAGCCGGTTAAATCTTTAGCTGTATGGTCGTCGATTTCGTACAAAAATTCCCTAAACGTAAGCTCACAGCCACCTGCTGTTTCCTTTAATTCAAAACGAACCGTATTCTTAGGTGGCCATGTAAAGGAGAATCGTTTATTCGTTTCTACATCAAGTATCTCAATTTGTTCATAGTTTCCATCGCCAAAATTAAAGTGAATGGCTCCTCCAGGTTCTAATGACTGTATTTCTAATTCAGCAAAACCATTGCTTTAGTTTTTCATTTTCTGTTAAGTATGCCCAAACTTCCGCTGCTGAATGGTTTAACCTTCGTACATATACAGCTGTCTTGACTTGGTCTAACTTTTCAATTCTTGCGATCACTGGATTAGCTCCTTTGTATTAATTAGTTCCTGTATTCTTATGTTTTTATTTTAACCGTAGATAATCATTTCATCCCAAATCAATATAGCTTATTGCTCACTCACTTTTAACGCGCTTCCTCCGCTTTAGCCATTGAACGAGCTCATGGATAATAAAGAGAACGATACCAATTTCCAGTGCATGATCTGCTACATTAAGAATTCCGCCAGAACGAACAATGAAATCTGTCACTTGCCCATGTAATAACCGGTCCATTCCATTCCCCACCGCTCCCCCAACAAGGAAACCTAGACTGATATCGATGAGTGGCCCTCTCCACGCTTCACTCCTTCTCAAATAAAAGATGAAAATCACAAATAATACGGAGATAATCCCGAAAGCTCTTGCATATCCAGGGAAAAAGCCACCTGCCATGCCACTATTTTCAATGTAAGTGAACTCGATTCCCGCCCAAGTCACTTTTTCATACAAAGCCAAATTCATTCTGACAAAGACCTTCGTTGCTTGATCAATTAAAACGACAATAATAGTAATAAGGTAAAATAACATAAGAACCTACTTTCTCGGTACTCAATCAAAGAATTCCATATGAGGTTTGTCTGCTCGATAATAATCTAATCGCTCTTCCAGTGTACCTGTATGGAATTCAAATTTATGCCCGTCTGGATCTGTGAAATAAATGGATTTCTTGTCTTTCTTATCACGGGGACGCCCTTCCAAAATATGCACATTTAACTGCTCTAGTTTGTTATACATTTTTTCAAAATCCGCTTCAGCTATAGAGAATGCAAGATGTGTATAGGATTGGTGAATTTCGTTACGCGGGATGTCCTTTTCTTCATTCAGCGCTAGCCACATTCCGTTCAAATCAAAATAAGCAGTCGTTCGGCCTTTAACAAGTAATCTCGCGTCAAATACTTTCTCGTAGAAAACGATTGAGGTCTCCAAGTTGGAAACGGAAAAAAGTAAATGATTAAGTCCTTTAATGGACATTGTAGCACTCCCCTTCTCATATCTTCTATGTATATATAAAGCTTAAAACGAAGGTCTGCCCTTGTATCAGAGTATGACACAATAACAGACCTTAACGTTTAATATCTATTTAATCTCATCAACCTATTCGTATTATAACTAAAACAAGCAGTTAGTAGAATCATTTTGTATCACTTCTTGTAAAATGAAAACACAACTGGGACAAGTGCTCTGACCCCTTGTCCCAATTCACTAAATCATTTTTCTTTGAAAGTAAATATATCCGCCTAGGAAAAATATGATGAAGCTTCCTCCAACTACTGTTAGCACTTGTTCCCAGGGAACGAAGAATACGTCATCTGCGCTTCCCCCAATGTACATCATGGAAAAAGGTTGTGCCCAAGGGTAGAAGGGACCGAACCGTTCCGAGTTCACTGCTAATATCGTTGGTAAAGTGAAAATGACATTTACAGCAAATGGAGCGGCAAAGCTTTTAAAGACGATTGACATCCATAATTGCAGGGCGACAAGTGGAAATGTAGCAAGCCAACCGCCAATAATACTCTTCCAAATGATTTCCAATGGAAATGGGTCTGTAAATCCATTTATTATTCCAACGATATAAATAGCTCCAAGGTAAAGTAATTGGATTAGAAAAACAAGCAATAACAGGAGCACATATTTGGAAATAAATACATTCCCCCGTGTTACCGGTAATGCTAATAATTGTTTCCATCCACCTGCCTGATGTTCATACCTGCAAATGCTGCTAGCTAATACACCTGTAATCAATGGTAAAAATAATAGAGCATAAGTTAGATTCATTGATAGAACAGCCAAGTACCATTTATTAAATCCACCTTCCATAGAATCATAGTTAAACAGGGCACCGATGATAATCGCAATGAATGGACCAGCAAATATAATCGGTAAAATTTTTGACTTTCGCAATTTGTACCATTCAGACCGTAGAACAGCTCCCATCTATTTCACATCCCTTCTTGTGAAGTCGAGCATGCCCATGACATACAATAGGCATCCAACACCAAGACCTAACAATACATTTATCAACGGCTCATCCCATTGATTCATTAAGGACGGCCATTTCCAAATCATCCAATCTGGCAACATATAAGCGGAATAAGCAAAAATCACACCAAATATACCAGTTGTGATCGGCACCCCCTGGTTCTTACTGACCGTCGCAATCCATAGCTGTAATGCTAACACAGGCAACGCAGCAAAATATGGATAGAAACTATACTTCACCAATTCCCACCACGGAATTGCTTCATCAAATGAAAGGAAAATGCCAAATCCAAGTGTAAATAGCATTAATAAAATGGATGAGATGAACAACAGACAGGCAAGAATTGTAAACTTTGATAAATAAACCATCATCTTGGAAACCGGGAGAGAAATGAGCTGTTTCCAAGCATTGGTCTCATTTTCTATACTTGCTATGAAGGAGGTAAATATCGCAATACCTAATACAAGGGCAAGCGGGGTAAACACACTTATATTTTGTAAGTAATACAACCAATCATTCTCACTTTGCTGCAATAAATATTCTTTTCTTACACCATAATTTACCATCTGCAACGCAACGACCCCAATAGGTCCGAGAAACGTTAAAAACCAGAATCCTTTCCGCTTTATTTTCAAAAAGTCAGTTTGCATCATGCTGATCATACCGCTGAATCCTCCCTCGTCATGGAAAGAAAAATATCTTCCAGCGATCTTTTCTCTTCTTCCACCCGATAGATGGATAGATTCGCCTGCACGAGTAGTCTGACTGCCTCTGCAACCATTTCATTGGAACTTTCATGCAACATAATTAAACCATTTTCATGCTCCACCTTCATTCCATTTGCCAGCAATAAACGCCATGCTTGTTCCGCTTGACTAACTTTTAATGAAATGGCATGGCCTGCTAACGTTCGCATTGTCTCAATAGAATCTTGGAAAATCATTTTTCCCTTTGTAACAATACCTACTGTTGTTGCCATTTGGTCGATTTCAGTCAATAAATGGCTGGAAATAAGCACCGTCATTCCAAACTCTTCTGGCAGCCGTTTAATTAACTCGCGTATTTCAATAATGCCTGAAGGATCCAACCCATTCGTTGGCTCATCTAAAATAAGCAACTGTGGTTGATTTAATAAGGACATAGCAATGCCAAGCCGTTGCTTCATCCCGAGAGAGAAACCTTTCACCTTTTTGTCAGCTACTTCTGTTAGCCGAACAATCTCCAACACTTCATAAATTCTTTGCTTCGGAACCCCTATTATTTTTCGTAATGCTTCTAAGTTTTCATAGGCTGTTAAATGCGGGTAATAGGATGGGTTCTCAACTAACGAACCAACTTTTGCTAATATATTTTTTCGTTGTTGTTTTATATCTTGTCCGAAGATACGAATCCTTCCTGAAGTTGGTTTCATTAAGCCCAAGAGCATCCGGATCGTTGTCGTCTTTCCCGCTCCATTCGGTCCTAAAAATCCATAAATCTCTCCTTTTGAGATTTTCATATTCAATCCTTCTACCGCTAAGTCTTTTCCAAAACGCTTTGATAAGTTTGATGTTTCTACAATGTATTCCATTTTCTCACCTCACTTTTATCTTAAAGAATGAGGTTTAAAAACAAGGTTGGAACTTGTTTAAATTTTGTTTAAAAAAAGTGTACGCGGACAGAAGGTTATCAGCACATACACTCTTTGATATATTTATTTCTTATGATATTTGATTATTTTAACGGTTGTTCCATTGTTACTGGAATGAATCTCCCAATCTAAATTTAATCCCTGCACCATCATATCTATAATAGATAGTCCAATGCCTGCACCACTATACTCCGACCCCTTCTCGATTCCATCTCCTTTATCGATAAACAGAAGTGCATCATAGGTCTCAGTCGTTTTCGTTTTTACTTCTACATACTTTCCTTCCTTTGTATGCCTTAAAATATTTTGCAGCACGTTATCTATGATTCGGCTTATCCAAACAGGATCAACCTCCCAATAACTGCTATCCAATGGTTGCAAATCAATGTTAATTTCGAAGCCTTCCTTTTCAAACACGGGATACCAAGTGGCTAAATGCTCCCGAACGTAACGTACAATGTCAATCTCTTTTCGCTTGATTTGGTACTTACTCGCCGTAAGCAGGGTGTACGACATCAGATTCTCAATTAACCGGTCCATATCTTTAATCGAGACTTCTAATTGTTGAATAGCCTTATTCCACTCCGCACCTTGATCCATTTTCGAGATGGAATAGGATTGTGCCCGTAACTTAGTCAGTGGTGTTCTTAAGTCATGAGAAAGATTCGCAATTAATTCTTTTCGCAGTCGCTCTTCTTCCTGCTCCCGCTGTTTGCTTTTTCTTAGTTCGTCAACCATTTGATTAAACGTTTGTTCTAATTGGCCAATTTCATCTTTTTTCTTAACTGGAATGGCTAGTGGCAAACCGTCGACATCCCTTATTTCCATTGCTTCTTGAAGGTGTAAAAGCCGTTTTCTAATCCGGTGGAAAAATAGAAAGGATACGATAATGAACAATAAAACAATCGACAATAGTCCGATTATCAAAATATCCCCATAATGATCGTAAACAGACTGCATTGGGAGTTGCAGGGCCTCGCGAGGTATTTCAAAAACAATAAAACCATCCGATTCTTCCATTAATGTAATGACAGTAAAAGGATCACCATCATACCGGCTTTTAATAAAGGATGCAGTTTCTCTTGCACTCCACTCCGTTGGAATATCATGATTGCTACCAATTTTTTCTCGTAATATCCCGGACCCATCTACCCAAAACATTGTAGCCTCAGGAAAGTCTTCTTTCCATTTAGCAAAGTGTTGCTGGATAACCTCTTCTGAAATCTGTTCTAGATGGCTCGCATCTTCATGCCATCTTTCTTCAATCGTTTCCGTGTCTATTCCCTCTTTAAGATAACGGTTTTCAACATTTTCGGCGAATCCGTATACAAATAGTCCAATCGTTATGGAAGCAATTTGTACTAAAGAAATTGCGATCACGATTAGGAGCATGTATTTTGCCAACAGAGACCTGAAGAAATTCCTCATTGTTTCACCCGATATCCAATACCGCGAATCGTTTCAATGACTGTTGGTACAGATGGATTTTCTTCAATTTTTTCTCGTAAATATCGGATATGCACCATTAATGTTTTATCACCTTCGATATAGCTCTCTCCCCAGATACCTTCATATAATTGCTCTTTTGTTAATATTTGATTTAAGTGTCGGATAAAGTACTGGAATAAATGATATTGTTTACCTGTTAATAATATTTCCTCCTCATTATTTTTGTTGATAATCCGCATGCCTTTCGGGTAAATCTGCAAATGCTTAATTTCTAATACTTCGTCATGTCGCTGGAACCTTCGCAGCAATACTTCAATCCGGGCAGCGAGTTCATCGGGATGAAAGGGTTTTGTCACATAATCGTCTGCAAAACGGAGACCTTCCAGTCTATCCTCCACGGCAGTTCGAGCCGAAAGCATAATAATTGGTATATCTGGTGCACTTTTTTTCAGACGCTTGCCAAGAGAAAATCCATCTAATCCAGGCAGCATTACATCTAAAATCGCTAAATCTATCGAAGTCAAATAGCTCTCCATATTTTCCCCAGACTGCAGCCATGTTATTTTATAACCTCTTTCCGTTAAATCTGTTGAGACCCAATGACCTATTTCTTTATCATCTTCAATATATAATATATGAACCATATGCCCCTCCATTTATTATTCATGTTTTTTTATTATCATTTACTCTATTCTTTTATCTTAGCATAGTTAAAACCTATCATTACGATAGAAAATTTCTAATTGTTATAGCTACCTACTTGTTCTAAGCTAAATATAAGAGAAAAAGGAGGTATTCACATGCAGAAAGCAATATTTTATCATGCGGGTTGTCCAGTATGCGTCAATGCGGAAAAAATGGTATTAGATTATCTAGATGATTCGAAAGTAGATTTAGAAATTGTCCATTTCGAGGAAAATCCTTCTAGAATCAATGAAGCAGAAGAGGCTGGAGTAAAATCTGTTCCAGCATTAGTGCTGAACGGACAGACCTATCATATTAATTACGGCGCAAGTATGGAAGATGTTAAAAAAGACTAAAAACCAAAACAACACCCGAACCAATCTCCCTAGGGCGACGGTTCGGGCGTTCTTGTCAGTGGGACAGGGGGTTGGGACAGGGGGTCAGAGCACTTGTCCCACTGTATTTTCATAATTTATAGAAATATAATTGATAAAACAATTCAGACAACTTAGTACCTGAACTGCTTTTTTCATGGATTGATGTTAATAGCCTGCTCCTCTACCCCACCTGCTACTGCTTTCGTCACTTCTCCGATAAAGGCTCTGGTTGCTGTACACATGAATTTATCTTTTCGATAGATAATACCAATTTCCCTTTGTGGGGTTGGATTTAGTATTTTCACAACTTTTATATCTTGATTATTTAAATGTTCCAAGTACGGCAGTGGTAAAATGGGGGCTCCCATACCTTTTTCCGTCAGTTGGATAATTGATTCCAATGTTGTCAGCTCAAGTGCCGGATTAATCGTGATCCCGACAGTTCGAGCGTAGCCCTTAATTAACTGCCGAAGTTGATAATTTTCCGGCATAAGTATTAATGGGATATTGGTAATTTGATCAAAGTTTACTGCCGACTTTATCGCAAGTGGATGACCTTTGGGAACAGCAAGTGCCAGTTCCTCTGTATATAATGAAATTTCCTCCAACTCATCATTTCCATTCGGCAGGAACGTAAGACCAAGATCCAGTTTATTTTCCAGTATGCTTCTTTCAATCTCTTCTGTCCGCAATCCATGGACAGACAGTTTGATATTCGGATAAAGAGCTTTGAAGCGAACTAGTGCAGGAGGAAGTAGGTAATTCATACAAGTAAGCAAGGATCCGATTGTAAGCCTTCCTCTTTCCAACCCATTCAGTTCTCCAATTGCCGCTTGTGCTTGTTCCAATTCATAGAAAATCTGCTTACAATGCTTATATAAAATCTCTCCGGCCTCCGTTAATGCAGTCTTTTTCCCTATCCGGTCAAAGAGCGGAATTCCTACCTCGCCTTCTAAAACTTTGATTTGCTGGCTTAATGTCGGCTGGGCAATGTTCAATTTCTCAGCAGCCCTCGTAAAATGCAGTTCTTCACATACAGTCATGAAATATTCCAGCTGTCTTAATTCCATTAAATCCCTCCTCCATCTTTATTATGGTCTAAACATCCATATACCGAACAACCTCAATAACTTTTCCATTATTTCCATTAAATCATAACCAACACACCCTGTATAGAAATCGGGACAAGTGCTCTGACCCCCGTGTCCCACTGGGACAATGGGGTCAGAGCACTTGTCCCACTCCAGCACTTTTAACCTAAGTTCTCATAAACTATTGTGGGCTAATTTTATAAAAAGGAGTGGTTCCAGTGAGTAGAATCAATTTCAAATCCTTTACCGGCCGCGTCACAAGTGTAGATGACTTTCCGATGTATCCGCCTAATGATAATTTCGGTTGTTACAAGTTTATATCTGTTCAGAATGATGCCGGTACTGTCGTTAACTTCGTTGCAGGACCAGATACGTTCTTTCTATATCAGGAAAAAATCAAAGTCGGGGATCAGATCACCGGTTATTATGATGGGGATGCAGCCACAATTTTAATTTATCCACCGCAATACCGGGCATTAGTTATCGTGAAGGAAAATCCATATAGCCAAGTAAAGGTAAGTTATTTTAATGAGCAATTAATCAGCAGTGACGGCTCTTTGCAGCTAAATATCGGTCCTGATACACAGATGCAATTAACAAACGGGCAAGACTTCAAACAAAACCCTGCAAGGAGAAATTTAATTGTTGTTTATGGTGCAGCAACAAAGAGTATTCCAGCCCAAACAACCCCTTATGAAATAATTATTTTTTGCCGGTAAACTGGGACAGGGGGTCAGAGCATTTGTCCCAGTTGGGACAGATGCTCTGACCCCCTGTCCCCGAATTAAGTGTTGACTTTTTTCTTGTTTCGGTATATTCTATTATTTAACTAATTTCTTAATATTTTTTTCTTATCAAGAGAGGTGGAGGGACTGGCCCTTTGAGACCTCGGCAACAGGCTTTTGTAGTACTGTGCCAATTCCAGGAGCATGCATTTGCTCGAAGATAAGAAGAGCCAGCAGATATGCTACCTAACCCTCTTCTTATTTCAAGAAGAGGGTTTTTATAATTTTAGGGGGGATGAAATTGACGACAATACAAGCAGCAATAGAATTACAAAAAGCAATCTCACTACTGAAAGAAAAAGAATGGGTTGATTTGACTCACACTTTCGGCCCTGATTCACCGCATTTTGCAGCATTTGATGATGCCGCATTCAAGACACTTTACAACCATGACGATGGGTTCTTTGCCCAACAGTTCTCTTTTGCCGGACAATACGGTACTCATATCGATGCTCCAATTCATTTCGTAAGACATCAGCGCTACCTCGATGAACTTAAATTAAAAGAACTTGTCTTACCGCTCATAGTCATTGATAAATCAAGGGAAGCAGCACATAACCATGACTTCACCTTGACGAAAGAAGATATCCTCAAATTCGAAGCAGTCCACGGTGAAATTGAAGCAGGCACATTTGTCGCCTTACGTACCGATTGGAGCAAGCGGTGGCCAGATAAAGAGCGTTTTGAGAATAAGGATGAAGACGGTAATCCACATCTTCCCGGCTGGGGAATAGACGCTCTCGAATTCCTATTTGAAGAAAGAAAAATCAAAGCAGTCGGCCACGAAACCTTTGACACCGACTCCGCTATCGACGCTGCAAAAAACGGCAGACTCATCGGAGAATATTACGTACTAGAGCAAGACACCTATCAGATCGAACTGCTAACCAATCTGGATAAAGTTCCAACAAAAGGTGCCATCATTTTCAATATCGTTCCAAAGCCTGAAAAAGCAAGTGGATTTCCTGTACGATCGTTCGCAATACTACCCTAAATTAAATCTCTCACAACTGAAGTCACGAGTATTCTTGGTTTATTCATAAAGTGAAACTTCATTCAGTGAGGGTAGCACAGAAGCAAAAAAAGTATGGGGTAATATAAAAGCATAGCTCCCCTTAAATCAAAGGTGGAAGTGCCCTTACAGTAAAAGATGATCGGCTAGAAAAACATTTCTGCCGATCATCTTTTTGAATATATTATTACCAAAATCAGTAAAAATGAAACTTTCCCACCCCTTTTTCCGTACCACCTAGAGAACACGATAGAGGAGGGAATAAAATGACCGAAATTGCAATGCAATTGACGAATGTCCGAAAACGTATCGGCAATAAGGAAATCATAAAAGGCCTTTCCTTTACCATTAATAGAGGGGAAGTATTCGGCTTCATTGGACCAAATGGTGCCGGGAAAACGACGACAATCCGTATGATGGTAGGGTTAATGAAACTCACAGAAGGCGACGTACATATTCTCGGCAAAAGTATTAAAACAGAATTTAAAGAAGCAATCCGTGAAGTTGGCGGAATCGTTGAAAATCCAGAGCTCTACCCCTTTTTAACAGGCGCACAAAACTTAAAACAATATGCAAGGATGATTCCAGGGATTACGCAGGAAAGAATTGATGAGACGGTTAAACTTGTCGGTCTGGAAAAAGTAATGAATGAAAAAGTTGGCCGATACTCACTTGGGATGCGACAACGAATAGGAATCGCCCAAGCTTTATTGCATAAGCCATCCGTTCTCATACTCGACGAACCGACGAATGGACTAGACCCTGCCGGCATTCGAGAAATCAGACAATATATCCGGAAACTTGCAACCGAACATAATGTTGCAGTTATCATTTCCAGCCACCTATTGTCCGAAATCGAGTTAATGTGCGACCGGATCGGCATTATTAAAAATGGCGAACTTGTGGCGATTCAAGCTGTGAAAGAAAATACACCAGCAGGCGAACAACAACTGCTGCAAGTGGAAATGGAAGCAACACCACTTGAAAAAGCCCTAGAAGTCGTCAATCGTAAAACACCTGCCGCCCAAACAAACGGTAAAATCACGTTCCAAACCGAGAAGGAGAATATCCCGCTACTCATTTCCGATTTGGTGAAAGAAAATATTCTCATTTATGAAGTGCAAGTCACCAAATCAACTCTCGAAGATAAATTCTTTGATCTGATTGGAGAGAATATCATTGACTAATTTTCTAAATCTCATACAAAATGAAGTGATTAAAATCTACCGTTTGAAATCGACTTGGGCAATGTATATCATACTGGCATTAATCATTATTGGGGTCGGCCTGTTGGCAAAAACTTATGGGGACTTTATGACATATGAAGAAGATACGTGGAGAGAGACGCTGGAAACAGAGAATGCCGAATACATGAAAGATACGGAAGAATTTCCCGATATGGAGTCCTTTAATTCAACGTTCATCGAAATCAATAATTATTATTTAGAACATGATATTATGCCTGAAAGTTACGGTGCGTGGCAATTTGTAATGGAAAATGAGATGCTGCTTTCCCTTGTCAGTCTCTTTACCATCATCGTTGCTGCCGGTATTCTTGCTAACGAATTCCGCTGGGGAACGATTAAGCTGCTGCTCATCCGACCAATTTCACGGACGAAAATCTTAATATCAAAATATAGCGCCGTACTAATATTTTCATTTATAACGTTTTTATTCGTGCTCCTCTTCTCATGGATTATCGGAGGAATTTTCATCGGCTTTGACGGGATGAATCCTCATATCGTTCTTGAAAAAGGCGATGGAGTGGAATATGTTCCAGTTATTGGGGAGATTATAACCGATTACGGCTTCAGTCTCGTGAACTTGCTTATGATGGCGACATTCGCCTTTATGATCTCTTCCATTTTCAGAAACAGCGCGTTAGCAATTGGACTCGCAATTTTTCTTATGCTAGCTGGAAACCAGATTGTGTTCTTCTTCATAGAACGGGACTGGGCGAAATACATTCTATTTGCAAATACAGACCTATCCCAGTACTTTAACGGGAACACACCAGTGATAGAAGAAATGACACTCGGTTTTTCCGTTACCGTACTAGTTGTCTATTATATTATTTTTGCAGTGATCTCCTGGTTCTTCTTTGCGAAGCGGGATGTTGCAGGACACTAACGAATTAAAAGGTTCCGCCAATGAGCGGAACCTTTTATTGTATATCCCAGTTTCATTTAAAATGCTGTACAATCTTTCCTTTTCCATCAGCTACTTCAACTTCCGCATACGCTCCATTTATAAATGTGATCTGGGGTGGAACATGCCCACAGTCCACATCATAGATAATTGGAACTTGAAGTTCTTCATATAAATCATTATAAACATCTTCAACTGTATAGTTATCTACTGGATCGTTCGCTGGACTTCTGCCAAACATAATTCCTGCACATTCTTTAAACCAACCTGCAAGCTTCATCTGCACAAGCGTTCTCCGTAAGTCCGTAGTTGCTAATTCACAGTTTTCCATAACCCAAATGATCGGCTCTCCCTTTGTAAACTGTTTACGAAAACGAGCAATATCCCCATATTCTGTCCCAATCAGATGTCTGATTACATCAATACAACCACCTAGAAGACGCCCTTCCATTTTTACGCTTTCCTCTGTAACACTCTTCCACCTTGTTGGTTCTGTTAAATTAAAGATATGGGGCGTCGGATTATCAAATTGCCATTCTTTTTGATATTTCCGAGAAGAATATTGAACAACAGAGTTCCCCTGCTTCGTTGATAATACCTGCTCCCACATAGCCGTAGTCGGATCAGAGGATTCTCCTCTTACATCTATAAGATTCGTGCCATGTGCAGTTGCAATTCCGGTTTTCAACGTAATGGCGAGTAATAACAAGCTCGTGTCCGAATAACCTAGTATCCACTTTGATTGGATTTTTTCAAAATTCACGTGTTCGAGCATTTCAATCAGAAGTTCCCCGCCCCAAGGAGGGAATATCAATTGAACAGCTTCATCATCCATTAATCTATTAAATTCAGCCGCTCTCTCCAATGCTGGTGCCGCCTTCGCTTTATCTTGATTCCAAACCGTCTTTCCAATTTGCATGCGATACCCTTTTCCTTCTAACCGCTTCCTAGCTTTGTGGATTAATTCATGTAATTCCAGTGACACACCTGACGACGGAGCTGTAACGCCGATTGTCGCTTCTTTTTCAAGTATTGGAAACTGAATCGCTTGCATTCCATACGCCCCTTTTTCAAATAAATATTTAGGATAGAATAGCACTTTTAATTCATAATTACAATACTTCTAAAAATAACGCCAATAATACCCCCTAGAAATGCCAATGCTATTCCAAAAACATACGTTACAACCGCGTAAAAGAAAAACTCCCGTCTATCCCCCCTTCTCCACAACGAACTCATCTCGAGTTTCAACGTTGAAAATGTCGTAAAGGCACCTAAGAAACCTGTTCCTAATAGGAGAAGTAATAGCGCGTCCACCCCAGTCCCCATAAGAAACCCGAGCATGAATGCCCCTGTCAGATTGACGAGGAGTGTACCCACCGGTATAGCTTTTTCCGGATTGTTCAATTTTCTTGAAATCATATAACGTGCAATCGCACCGAAGAACCCGCCAATGCCAACGAGCAATAATTGCAGCCAGCTCATTTTTCCCCCACTCCTCTACTCACTCGAAAACCAATTTCACTCATCCCTAGCCCGCCAACCAGACTTACTAAAATATAGACACATCCGAGCAGCACCGACTGTTCCTGAAACAACTCAACCGTTTCTACACTGACAGCGGAGAATGTAGTGAACGAGCCGACAAAACCCGTTGTTATCGCTGTTTTCAGCATTTCATCCAGATGAATCCTTTTAAACAGTCCGTAAGTCAGCCACGCAAGTAAAAAGCTCCCTATCAAATTAACCAATAACGTCGCATAGGGAAAAACATGTTCTGTCATAATTAGAATTCCTATACTATACCGCAGCATCGCACCGAGTGCTCCGACAAGTCCAATATAGATATAAATCATTCATCCAACATCCTTTTTATCACGTATTAACAGTCTGTAATATACCCATCTCTAAGCATGAGGGAAAACCAAAATGTTAAGGAGGGCGATATACAGTCCGTAAATCCCTGATTCTGTTCAACTAACATTCAGTGGAGGAGAAGGACCCCCCCCCGCTGAATGAAGTTTCACTTTATTAAGATATTAACGCAAGCAACTGTCGCATTTGTAAAAGTCAAAGCAGTTCAGCCATCCTATCGAGCATACATAATGCGCAAAATGGGAGAATAAAACGAGAGATGATTACTACAATTGCTAGCTTGCTTAAATTGTTTCAGGTTGCGAAAATTAAGTTATAATAAATAGTAATATATGCTTGCATCTCTCATCGAATCAGAGTAAAATTTCTATGTTTAGTACAGAATATCATATCACCTAGGAGAAAAAGCTATGAAAAAGAAAGATTGGACATTGACGCTTCTGCTTACAAATATATTCTTTGTATTTTTAGGAATTGGACTTGTTATACCGGTTCTGCCAACTATTATGAATGAACTCGGCATCAGTGGTACTGTTGTCGGTTATTTAACGGCTGCATTCGCTTTAGCTCAATTGATTTTCTCGCCCTTGGCTGGAAAAGCAGTTGATAAATATGGGCGTAAACGCATGATTGTCATTGGTCTTTTTATCTTCAGTTTTTCCGAGTTTTTATTTGGTCTTGGTAAAACAATTGAAGTATTGTTCGCCTCACGAATTCTCGGAGGAATAAGTGCCGCATTCATCATGCCTGCTGTTACCGCATTTATCGCAGATATTACGACGCTGAAAACGCGGCCTAAAGCACTCGGCTATATGTCAGCGATGATTAGTACCGGATTTATTATCGGACCGGGAATTGGTGGCTTCTTAGCAGAGATTGGTACGCGTGTACCATTCTTCTCTGCTGCGGCGTGTGGTTTAATTGTTGCTTTCGTTTCGATTTTATCCTTAAAAGAGCCGAAGTCGAAAACAGACGATATGGCTGATATGACCGAAGAACTCGGCAAAAGTGGCTTGAGGAAAGTGTTTATGCCGATGTTTTTCATCGCTTTTATTGTTATTTTAATATCAACATTCGGTCTTGCCGCGTTTGATTCTTTCTTCAGCCTTTATACTGATCATAAGCACGGATTCACTCCTTCTGACATTGCGATTGCCATTACAGGTGGTGCGATTATCGGAGCGATTTTCCAGGTTGTATTGTTCGATTGGTTAACAAAGTTGATCGGAGAAATCAATATTATTCGCTGGTCGCTCGCCATTTCTGCTATGCTGGTCTTTGCCATGACACTCGCTAATTCTTATTGGCAAGTAATGGCGGTAACCTTTACGGTATTTATTGGGTTTGACCTGATTCGTCCAGCTGTTACCAACTATTTATCAAAAATCGCCGGGAATGAGCAAGGTTTTGTTGGCGGCATGAACTCATTCTTCACGTCCCTTGCTAATGTATTTGGTCCAGTAGTTGGTGGGGTTTTATTTGATATAGATATCAATTATCCGTTTGTTTTCAGCTCGATCGTTATTGTCGTCTGTCTTCTTATCACTATATTTTGGAAGAAACCGGATATTAAAATTGATTAAATACTTTACAAAATACCGAAACATGTATACAATCTGGAATTAGAATAACTGCATATCAAAACATAAGCACTAGGGGAGCTGCGTCATGTGGCTGAGAGGATTAATCCGACCCTTACTACCCGATCTAGATAATACTAGCGTGGGGAAGTGCAGTTTACGAATATTATGTTGTTAAAATTAATGTGTAAACTGCATTCCCCTTGGGAATGCAGTTTTTTTATTATCAAATAGGAGGAGATTGGAATGCGTAACAATTGTGGAACTAGTCGAATTGTAGGTTGTCAATTTAGTCTGCACCCGATGAGTGATAATTTTGTTGATATTATTCTATCAACATTAAGTGAGGTTGATACCTCCAAGGTTTGGAAGGAAACAGATGATGTCAGTACGTGTATCCGCGGAAAAATGATCCATGTTTTCGATGTTGCAAAAGCAATCTTCCTACATGCAGCGAATACTGGGGAGCATGTTGCTATGAATGGTACGTTCTCCATCGGCTGTCCTGGTGACACGGAAGCTGACGCGTATATGGATGAAACAGACATACCATTGAACGAAGAAAAAACGAAATCGATCCTCCAAATCGCCGGTTGTAAATTTTCCCTTTATCCAATGGGGCATGAAGATTACATGGATAAAATCTATGAACAAATCAATCTATCAAAGCATCGTAATGTCACGGTTACTTCTACACATTATGCAACAAGATTAGACGGAGACGTTCATGATATCTTCAATGCATTACATGAATCCTTTGAACTCGTCCAAGAAAAAGTCTCTCATGTCACCATGACATTTAGCCTTTCCGCCAACAGTCCTACAAAATAAACCTAGGGAGAAGTGAAATGACAAAGCATTGGAAATTAAAAGAAATTGTTCTCATGTCGATATTAGGTGTCGTCTTCGGGATCATTTACTTAGCATTCTTTCTTGTTGGTCAAGGTATTCGTAATATTCTTGCTCCATTTGGTCTCGCACCGTTTGGGTATGAAATTATTTTTGGCATTTGGTTCATTGTTTCCATCGTTGCAGCTTATATCATTCGGAAGCCGGGGGTTGCCTTTACAGCTGAACTTATCGCAGGAGTTACCGAAGTATTATTGGGAACTGCCGCGGGACCCGGACTTATTCTAGCAGCTGCAATTCAAGGCTTAGGAGCAGAGTTTGCCTTCGCAATAACAAAATGGAAGGATTATCGTTTACGCATTTTAATTCTTTCCGGTGTCTTTGCAGCCGTTTTCAGTTTCACTTGGAATTTATTTTCATCCGGAAATATCGCGTTAGCCCCTGCATTACTTATAGCGATGTTAGCTGTTCGCATCATCAGTGGTGCCCTTCTCGCGGGTGTCCTAGGGAAATGGTTGAGTGACAAATTAGCAAAAACTGGGGTCCTTCGCGGCTATGCCTTAGGAAAGGAGATACAGAAAAAACGTGAAAAAGACGCAGCCTAATCCATTACTTTATGTGGACAATTTCTCATTCGGCTATGAAAATTCGGATAAACCATTACTCAATGAACTGCACTTTTCCTTAAGAGATCATGAGACGACCCTCCTTATTGGAGCAAGCGGTTCAGGGAAAAGCAGTCTAGCTCTATGCCTAAATGGGTTATATCCCGATACAGTAGAAGGCATTTCTTCCGGCGACATCTTTCACCGGGGGAAAAATATACAAGACTATCAAAAAGGAGAGCTCAATCAGAAGATCGGGATTGTCTTTCAAGATCCGGAAAGTCAATTTTGCATGATTACCGTAGAGGATGAACTTGCTTTTACATTGGAAAACAGAAAAATTGCCCCTTCCGAAATGCCTGAGCGCATTTCGGAGGTGTTGTCTGCCGTTGGAATGAATGGTTTTCAAAATCGAAAAATCTACGAGTTATCTGGAGGACAAAAGCAGAAACTTGCTCTAGCAGCTGTTCTTTTATTGGAACCGGAACTATTGATCTTAGATGAACCTACAGCAAATTTAGACCCGGTTTCTCGAATAGAATTTATCCAATTAATTAAACAAATTCAAGAAAAACAAAAGCTAGCTGTGTTTATCATTGAACATCAAATCGAGGACTGGCTGGATATTACCGATCGTATGCTTGTTTTAGGAAAACAGGGTACAATCATCGCAGACGGCAATGCAGCATCCATCTTTGCAAATCATCATTCTTTATTAAAAAAAGAAGGAATATTTTTACCAAAGCAGTTTTCTAACGCTGCCGATCCTTACCCGATTCCTGTGAAATCCCCTCCCTCTATCAAGAGAGATGTCCTAATAACGATAGAGCAGATGAGCTTCCATCATAAGAAACAACCCATTTTACAAGAAATAAACTTAAAAATTCATCGGGGAGAATTCGTCGCCATTGTTGGGGAGAATGGAGCTGGAAAATCTACCTTACTGCAATTAATGACTGGGTTATTAACCCCTCAAAAAGGAACTATAAACTTTTACGATAAACCGGTGGAGCAATGGGAGGAAAAAGAGCTGCGAAAAAGAATGGGATATGTCTTTCAAAACCCGGAGCATCAATTCATCACGGACACCGTATACGATGAATTAACATTTGGAATGAAATTGAATGGATGGTCAACAGCTGAATTAAATACCGCTGCAACCACACTTTTAAAGCAGTTCCATTTAGAAAAAAATAAATACAGTAATCCTTTTTCCTTAAGTGGTGGAGAAAAGCGCCGCTTAAGTGTAGCAACGATGCTGGATGAAACACCAGATATTTTATTTTTTGATGAACCGACATTTGGTCAAGATGCAGAGACTACGAGAGAACTGATGTACATGATTGATAGCTTGAGACAAAATGGAACGGCAATCGTCTTCGTCACGCATGATATGGATATCGTGGATACAGTTGATCGGACGATTGTATTATATCAGCAGCATATTCATTACAATGGCGAGCCGGAAAGTCTTTGGAGGCAAGCTGATCTATTGGAAAAAGCGCGATTACGTCCGCCTTACCGGACTCGAGTACTTCATAAAGAAGGTGAAAGCCTTGATCTCGTTCATTAATCCAACAATCAAAGCACTTGCCATCTTCATTCCTGGCATTTTGCTCAGTTTTACGTTTGATGTGTTTACTCCACTCGTTTATTTTTTATTTATCCTTATTGTGACATTCACGATGAGCGATATCCCCTTCATTAAATGGCTCAAGATTTTTAGCCCATTTCTGCTTGTGGCGCTCAGCTTTGCCTGGATGACCATTCTGTATACAAATCAAACCTTTTCCTATGGCGAAGTTTTATTTACCCTTTTCGGAAGCGAAATTACAAGGGGAAGTATTATAACAGGGATTAGTCTCGCCTTACGATCTCTTTGTTTTGTATGCTTGTCGATCCTATTTGCTTTAACGACAAACTCGACCAAATTCATGCTAAGTTTAATGCAGCAATGCAAGGTTTCCCCTAAAATCACATACGGTATTCTGGCTGGCTATCGCTTCTTACCTATGTTTCGGGACGAACTGCAGATTTTAAGGCAAGCTCACCGGATTCGTGGCTTTGGCAGAACGAAAGGGATAAAAGGTAAATGGCAGCAATTCAGGAGATATTCTATTCCACTGCTGGCAAATGGAATCCGAAAAGCTGAACGAGTTGCCATCGCGATGGAATCAAAAGGTTTTACAGGTGATACAGACCGCACCTACTATCATGAAATGAACGTCTCTCCTAAAGACTGGATGTTTTTCTTTCTTATAGTAGGCGCATTTTTTATCATCCTTGCTTTTTCGTATTACCTTGGGTACTTAAATATATTTGGCAAGCAGTTCTAGTTCTAAGAAGCTCTATAAATACCATCACTTGATTATTTCTACTTGACTAATCATATTAGTTATATTAAATTACTTTATAACAAATTCTCAGGTTTGACACTAAGAATCGCAAAAAACGTTGTGATTTCAATGTTTTTGCGGTTTTTTTGCTGGCTAAAACAGCGTACTATTTTCCTTTTTCGTTTCTTTTAAATTTTATTTCATTTTGGATCACTATTTGAAGTAAAGAACTTAAAGAAACATTATAAAGATTCATCCCAATCCCAATAACACATTTTTTTCTACTTCCCTTTCAATTTAAGAAGATTTTCCCGGATTTTTGAATGAGGGTATTATGTTCAAATAAGACCGGAGATGTTTTTTTGTACGTCCATCGGAAAAGTATTATTTATCCCTTTCTCTTACCACCCTACTTGCATTATCAAAATGAATACTTTTCATCCCTTCAAAAAAAGTATATTTCTCACGTAAAACGTCAATCAGACTTTCATTATCAAGAGGAAGTTCTTCTAAATAATACTTCGAGAAATGAAGCCTACTTACGATTTCCTCTTCGCTTTGCGTAGTAGTCCCATGGCCTGGAACAAGGATCCGAATCGAATGATGATGTAAAATCTGTTCAGCAGTCCGGATCGTCTGTACGTAGTCTTTATAATTACTGAAAATGAATGGAAACTCTACATCGGATAAATAATCACCTGCAAGAAATATTCCATAAGGCTCAATCACTGTAAACAAACTATCCTTTGTGTACCCAGGCGCAAGATAAAATGTTAAAGTCACTTTCCCCAACCTTAATGTTTGCACGTCTCGGGTTACAACAATATCCGCCGATGGATAGATTGATTTATAATTTCGCTTCAAATAATACATTTGATCAAATGCTTCAATTTCTCGCAATACTGCTTTTTTATTCGGATTTTGCTGAAACACCTTTGTAGCGATGACTTTTGCCTCCGGGAAGGCCCCTGCTCCAATAATATGGTCAAAATCACTATGTGTATAAATAATATATAATTGCCGGTCACCAATCATTTCATCAATACAAGCCCTAATTGTTTCTATTTCTTTAGGAAGCCATGTTGGATCCGTCATTATAACTGCATCCTCTGCTTGAATAATCGCCGAGGTTGTCATATATAGAGCACTTTGGAAAACAGTTATATGTTGATTTTGGAATTGAATCATAAGAATGCCCCCTGATTTTATCACGCATTAACGGTCTGTAATACCCCTACTGAATGAAGTTTCACTTTATGAAAATAGCCCAAATGATAAAACTCTCATTTGGGCACGTCCATTATTTTTTAAACTTTCCATTAAAAATAAAATTCTCTAATGGCATGCGTTGGTTCGGTTGTTCACGCTCTTGTAATACTTCAGGCAGTTTTTCTTTTTCATCCTGATAGCCAATCGCGACGAGCGCTTCTATATTATACTCGTCTGGAATCTCGAGTACGGCCCGTGCTTTATCGAAATCAAATCCCGTCATCGGATGGGTAATCATTCCTTTCCTATTCGCCTGCAGAGCTAAGAATGCCCAAGCTGCTCCTGTATCAAACGAATGCGAACGGATCACATTCCCATCCTGTTCCTTCTTGGAAATGATCAACGCTAATACAGGTGCACGTGTACACCAAGCTAAATTCCCCTCATAAAGGAATGAATGGAACACTTCCCGCTCTTCCGCTGTCTTCGCAAGGATGAATCTCCATGGCTGAAAATTAAAAGCAGAAGGAGCCCAGTGGGCCGCTTCGAGCAAAGCTAATAATGTATTCTCTGGCACCTCTTTTTCCGAAAATGAACGCGGCGACCAGCGCTCAAGAAACATCTCGTCAATATCATATTCAGATGTTCTATACTTCCTCGTTTCTGTCATAACCATTATGCATTTCCTCCTTCATGCTTCTCATTATACAAAAGAAACTGTACTTCTTGTATAAATCAACCTAATGAATAGACTACTACTGAATAAAATGACTTTGGTTGCTTTCTACATGCATAACATTCTTTGAACGCTCACGACTGAAGTTACGAGTATTCTAGGTTTAGTTTATTCATAAGAAGCGAAATCTAACTTTATAAAGTGAAACTTCATTCAGTGGGGATCCTTACCCCCTCCACTGAGTGTTAGCTGAACAGAATCTGGGATTTACGGACTGTATATCCCCCACCTTCACAAGTTAGGCTTCCCTCATGTTTAGAGGTCGGGGGATTACAAACCGTTAATGCGTGATAACAAGGATTTTCTGAATTAAAAGCAGAATGATTTGGAGGATTCTAGAGATAATGGGAGAAATGAGCCAATAAACGGGTTTATACTTTAGGACGCATAAACTCTACATTCTAAATCAACGTAAACAAGAACATACCATGTTTGAGTTAATGTTTTTAAATGCGTATAGTTAATAGGTAGATTATTTTTATGGATAAAAAAATACAGATGTGCATCGTTAGCTTTGTATATCAACAAAAATTACACAAAGAGGTGAAGGTATGCCGATTATTGAAGTTAAGAATCTAACCAAAGTGTTTGGAAGAAATACGAGACAAGCACTAAAACTTCTAGACGAAGGCCGCACGAAGGAAGAAATCTTAAAAGAAACTGGTGCAACGGTCGGAGTCAATCGCGCAAATTTCTCTGTAGAAGAAGGAGAAATATTTGTTATTATGGGGCTTTCAGGTAGTGGTAAATCCACATTGGTACGATTAATCAACCGCCTGATTGAACCGACACAAGGAAATATTTATATTGATGAGGAAGACCTTTCTAAAATGGATAAAAACCAACTAAGGGAAGTTCGCCGTGAAAAACTAAGTATGGTCTTCCAAAAATTCGGTTTATTCCCGCATCGAACTGTATTGGATAATGCCGCGTTCGGCTTAGAAATCCAAAAAGTTGATAAAGCGGAAAGGGAAAATCGAGCTACAAAAGCACTTGAAATGGTTGGACTTGGTGGATACTTGAACCAGAAACCAGGCCAGCTTTCCGGTGGGATGCAGCAGCGTGTTGGTCTTGCGCGAGCCCTCACAAATGACCCCAAGGTCCTTCTAATGGACGAAGCTTTCTCAGCACTTGATCCACTAATTCGAAAAGAAATGCAAGATGAACTCATCCAATTACAGTCGAAAATGAAGAAAACCATTCTATTTATTACACATGACTTGGATGAGGCATTGCGTCTAGGTGACCGGATTGCTTTAATGAGAGACGGGAACATTGTCCAAATCGGTACACCGGAAGAAATTTTAGTAAATCCCGCAAATGATTATGTGGAGAAATTCGTTGAAGATGTTGATAAATCCAAAGTGTTAACAGCCCACCATATCATGAAGCGTCCAGAAACCATTCAAATTGAACGACATGGTCCACGGGTCGCACTGGAAAGAATGCGTGAGGAAGGTATTTCTAGCATTCTCGTAACTGATAGAAACCGTAAATTAAAAGGTTATGTAACAGCAGACGACGCTTCAAAAGCAAGAAATGAAGATGTTAGGGATTTAAATGAAATTATTCGTACAGATATACCGAAAGTAGATAAAGAAACACCTTTACAGGATATCTTCTCTATCATCTATGACTCCCAGACCCCGGTAGCCGTTGTCGAGGATGGGAAGCTATTAGGTATTATTGTGCGAGGTGCTGTAATTGCAGCACTTGCTGGAGAAGGAGAGGTGACAAATGGTGCTTAATATTTCTAGTATCGTACCAAGAATTCCTGTTTCAGAAGGGGTTACTGATGCTGTTCGTTGGATAACAGATACATTTTCCTTTTTATTCAACCCAATTAAGCAGCACTTCGGTAATCTTATGGAATTCATTTCAGAAACTGTATTGATGAATATCCCGCCATTCATTTTCATCCTACTTATTGCAGTTATTGCATTTTTCATAACAGGGAAAAAGCTCGGCCTTGCTGCATTCTCAATCGTTGGACTTTGGTTTGTTTATAACCAAGGGTATTGGGATCAGATGATGAACACGATCACGCTCGTCATTGTAGCGAGTTTACTTTCCATCATCATCGGTGTACCGGTTGGAATCCTGATGTCTAAAAGTAAGATTGCCGAAACTATCATCACACCGATACTTGACTTCATGCAGACGATGCCGGCATTCGTTTACTTGATTCCTGCCGTTGCTTTCTTTGGTATTGGAATGGTACCGGGTGTAATTGCTTCATTAATCTTTGCAACACCACCAACCGTTCGTTTTACCAACTTAGGTATCCGTCAGGTGTCTGCTGAACTAGTGGAAGCAGCCGATGCGTTCGGAAGTACCGGTTCACAAAAACTATTCAAAGTAGAACTTCCAATGGCTCGCCCAACCATCATGGCTGGCATTAACCAAACAGTAATGTTATCATTATCTATGGTAGTTATCGCTTCGATGATTGGAGCACCAGGTCTTGGTAGAGAAGTACTATCTGCCTTACAACGTTCTCAAGTAGGTCCAGGATTTGTATCTGGTGTAGGAATCGTTATTCTTGCAATTGTTATTGACCGTATGACGCAAAACTTAAGTAAAGAGAAGAAATCAAGCTAATGGCATCTTTTCCACGGAAAATGTTCCATAAATAGTAATGAGTTTTAATAAAGGAGAGATTTATATAATGAAGAAGTTCAATTGGAAACGTCTAGGGGTTGTATTAGGCTTATCTACGGCACTATTTGCTGCAGGTTGTGGCTCCGGAGATGATAGCTCATCTGAAACAGGCGACGATGCTGCTGGTTCTTTAAATGGTGAAGTTGAACTAGCTTATGTAGAATGGGATACAGAGATCGCTTCTACACATGTTGTTGGTAAAGTTTTAGAAGACTTAGGATTTGATGTTACATTAACTCCTCTAGATAACGCTGTTATGTGGGAAGCCGTTGCTAACGGTGAAGCAGACGGAATGGTTGCTGCTTGGTTACCTGGAACACACGAAGCTCAATTTGAAAACTATGGTGATCAGATGATTGACCTTGGCCCTAATTTAGAAGGAGCGAAAATTGGTTTAGTTGTTCCAAGCTATATGGATGTTGACTCAATCGAAGACTTATCGGATGAAGCTAACAAAATTATCACCGGCATCGAACCAGGTGCTGGAGTAGTTGCTGCTTCTGAGCTTGCTGTAGAAGAGTATGACAACTTAGACGGCTGGGAGGTTCAAACTTCTTCAAGTGGTGCAATGACGACCGAATTAAGAACTGCTTATGAAAATGAAGAAGATATTATTGTAACTGGTTGGTCTCCACACTGGAAGTTCCAAGCTTTTGATCTGAAATATCTAGATGATCCAAAAGGTACTTTCGGTGAAGCTGAAACAATCAACACTATGGTACGTGAGGGTCTAGAAGAGGACCTTCCGGAAGTTTATCAAGTTCTTGATAACTTCCACTGGTCTACAGAAGATATGGAAGAAGTCATGCTTAAAATATCAGATGGTGCTAACCCTGCAGATGCAGCCGCAGAGTGGGTAGAAAATAACCAAGATAAAGTAGACGAATGGACAGAAGGCATTGAAGAATAATTGATAAAAGGACTGGTATAGTTACCAGTCCTTTTTACTTTGAAAAATAGATTGTTTTTACTATAGAACACTAGTTCCTATTATGATATAATTGCCTTACCCCCAACGGGAAAGGGGGTGGACCTATGGAGGCAATAGCAATAATAGTAGCTTTCCTTGCACTGGTAACCGCAGTAGTTAATCTGACATCGGCTCTACTAAACGCAAGAAAAAAGAAAGACCATCGCTCGGGCAAGCGATAGTCAGCTATTATGGGCAAGGGAATAAACTCCCTTGCCTCCTCCATATTCTATTTTAAATATAACCGATTTATGCATGAATAGCAACAATTTAACGGTCAACCAAACCAATTAATACGAACGTGGCAATCCTAACACATGCTGACCTAGATAAGCCAAAATCATATTATCATTCACCGGAGCGACTTGATACATCCTTGTCTCTCTAAATTTGTTCGACGACAAGAGCATCCGGCTGATTTTCCCTGATTTTGCGTAAATCCACGAGAAAAAGACTGATTCCGTCTGATTTCTTCTTTACTTTCTCTGAAGGAGTTGTGCGAGCGAGAACAAGGAGTAGATCTGATTGTGTGTGGCTTCATAGTAATGAGTCATTTTATTTCAAGTGTCCGTAATGCCTCTCTAATCGGCATTCTGCTTACCCCGATCATTTCTGCGAGTTCCGTTTGCACAAGCCGTTTTCTCGGCTCAAAGTCTCCTCTTAAAATAGCACTTCTTCAAATACTGCAAACTTGGTTATGTAACATTTCCCGAGTACCGATTTGCAGATTCTTTTGTTTAGACATGTTAACGTCTTCCTGACGCGAGCTTCACTATTCTAAATTGTATCGCAGCAAGGAAGGAATATGAAGTGAAAAGTTGAAAGCAGCGTTTTTTCCTCACGAGTTTCAATCTTTTTTAGGCTGCTCCTCTAGACCATATAAAATCCGGCGATTTCCATATTTTCATTGACCGTTACCTGGAAGGTGATATCCGCGTCATTGAAGACTCCTTTAATTAATACCACTTCATGGTCTTCCACTTCCTCCGTCTCCTTATATTCAAAAGCAATGAAATCACCGAGCTGCTCTTCCAGACTCCCCCATATTTCTTGAAGTTCTTCTGCTCCGACTTGTGCAGCCATCGTTTCATCAAAATTTTCCGTTGCTTCCTCGTATTGCCCGTCACTCAATTGGTCAATAAATTCTTCCGCGACGACAACTGCTTCATCCCTCGTACCGTCTCCATTCTCATCCGTCGTCTGTTCTTCCGCTGGCTCTATACCTTCTTCTGGAGTTTCTACGGATTCCTCCGTGTTTTTTCCCCCGCTACAGCCTGCTAAAAATAAGATTGCTGCTATTAGTAAAAAACTTACCACCTGTAATTTCTTCATAAAGACTGTCCACTCCTTATTTTAGTTAAATTTTTCCAAAATCCACTCGCCAATATCTTGTATCACATTTTCATCCACTTGATTCGGATATTCATATTCCCGAAGCGTCCCTTCTCCCGCTCCTTCATAAGCAATGAAAAAATGATTCAATCCGGGATAGCTGATAAACGTTGCGTCATCATGATTTTCCAATAATTCTTGCCAATATGCATAATCTTTATCATAGAAAACTTGGAAATCGTCCTCGCCTTGCAAGATTAGTAACGGCTTATCCAATTCTCCGATATACGACTGGACATCATATTCAGCCATTTCTTTTAAATAATAGCCATTTATCCCAAATACAGTAACTTCTTTGGACTTCTCTGTCGTCAGCTTTTGTAAGTTTTGGGCCTTCTGATACTCTTCTTCTACGGACGCCAGCTGTTCCTTCTGTTCCTCTTCATTTGCGATGAGTTTTTCAATCAGGTATAAATTCTGTTCATAAATAATCTCCCATAAAGGGCGAGGAGAGCCAGCAAGACTGATAAGCCCAGCGAAGTCACCGCCTTCTGCATCGATCCGAGGCGCGAGCATTCCGCCAAGACTGTGACCTGCCAAGTAAACATGTTCCGGATCAATACGGGGATCAGACTTCACTAATTCAGCAGCCCGAATCGCATCTTCTACCGTCTCTTCATAAACCGTCAGATGAGCTGTATGTTTAGCCATCTCGTTACCGTACGCAAGGGTGCGCTTATCATACCGGATAACAGCAATCCCTTGTTCCGCAAGTCCCCAAGCAAGGTCGCGGAACGGCTTGTAGGCAAAAGCTGTCTCATCTCGATCTGATGGTCCGGAACCATGAACGAGCACCACTGCAGGAAATTTTCCTTCGCCTTCTTTAGGAAGTGTAAGCAGTCCTTCTAGCTCATATTCTGTTTCCTTGCCAACAATTATTTCCTCTTCTTTAATCGATTCCGGCAACTCCCTTTTAGTAAATCCGTCTGATAAACTCAAGCCAACTAAACGCGTTTCCTTATTAAAAATCAAGCGAATATCAAAGTAATCCGTTGTGTACTCAAGACTCGCTTCTACAACATCCAGATCTTCCGTCAGGTTGTCCGCTTGCAAGGAACTTAATTCAACAAAGTCTCCCTCTGTTACTTTCTCTTCCCAATCGCGCGCAAGTTCAACCGCAGACAATGATTCCTGCAATTCATTGGAAAACCAAATTTCATATAGCTTATCATATTCCCCTGCTTGTAATAAACCTATCACTTCTTCCCCCGCTTCTTCAACTGTCGGTGCCGGCGGATCATCTTTAGCACAACCTATTAATAAAACAAGGATTATCAAGCACCCCAGCATTAGCCAATTCGTACGCATGGGCGTTACCTCCATTATGTATGTTCAATCACTTGTATTACGGAATAATTAGAAAAAGGTTTCGTCTTTACTTAACTAATCATCACAATTTTTGCTCATTGTTTCACTTAATAAAATTGAATAAGATCCGTTTTTTCCTTTCTTCTATGTTACCATAATGCAAAAAGGATTAATCAGATAGACCTGATTAATCCAAATGCACATAAGTGGTAAAGTATACACTTTTCCGACGGGGAGAGAATCAATGGTTGCAGGCGAATCCTAATAGCCCCAGCCAACATAGGATGTACCTACAATAATTAAAAGGATGAATAACACAACAATCAAGGCGAAACCTCCGCCATATCCACCATATCCTTTCACTTCACTCATTCATAACACCTCCTATCCCTTGATACGATTACTATATGAAATAAAATAAAAACGGTTATAGTTAGTAACCCAGTGATGACAATATGGAAGTCATTACTAGAGATTTTTGTTATTGAATATTTGAAATACCAATTGTTCACGTAATACATTTTTCACGCATTAACGGTCTGTAATTCCCCCACCTCTATACATGAGGGAAGCCCCAACTTGTGAGGGTGGGGAATATACAGTCCGTAAATCCCTGATTCTGTTCAACTAACATTCAGTGGGGAGGGAAGGAATTCCCCACTGAATGAAGTTTCACTTTATGGTTTTTTTGCTTAATATTTTGGCGAAAACTCCAGTATAACTGTCCCTTTAATATTTATTACTACTGCATACAATATTAAGAACTTTAAATATTTTGGAGGTGACATTGTGTCCGTTGAACATTATCATAAATTGTGTAATCAATATATGGGAAGAGCTGTAAGAATAAGAACCCATGATGGAAGGGTTCATCATGGAATTATCCGCCACGTTGACCGTAGAAGAGTATATTTAGAACCAATTCGGTCAAATAGAAATTTAGGTGGTTTTGGTTATGGATATTATGGATATGGATATGGATTTGGCTTTGGAATAGCATTAGGAGCAATTGCCGGTATAGCTTTAGCATCATTATTCTTTTGGTAGTCCTTTATCCCACAATGGCTTGAAAAATATTCAAGCCATTTGTTCCTTTTCACTTCAAGTTAAAAGTTATGTATTGGAGGTGTCGAATACATGTTTCCAGAAAGACCAAGACGACCTATGCCGTTCTATCCATATAGACAACAACGAAGGGCACCTAGGCATAGACACGGGTTTCCAAGGGATTCCAGCTTGTTTACAAATATGCGGACTCCCGATGGGGATTGGGATTTTGACAAAATGATTAAAACTGGAAGAAAAGCCATGGATTTATACAATCAGGTGAGCCCGTATATTACAAGATTTATAAGAAGATAAATAAGGGGGAAATGCTATTGGGTCATACGTACCTTGATTGTTTAGCCGTACTCGGAATTGGTGGAGCACATCCAGGGGGCCTAAAACTAACAAAAGAAATTCTTTCCGGGGAAGCGATAGATCAAAGTAAATCCATCCTGGAAATTGGATGTGGAACTGGTCAAACCTCTGCTTATATTGCCGAACATTATGGATGCGATGTTGTTGCTCTGGATAATAGCAATATAATGCTGGATAAAGCGAAACAAAGATTTGCTGCGATAAATTCAGTTATTGAAACCATCCACGGAAATGTTGAAAGACTTCCATTTGCTGATCATTCTTTTGATTTTATTCTTTCCGAATCTGTTCTGTCCTTTACCAATATTGCCTTATCCATCTCTGAATGCCAACGCTTATTAAAACAGGGCGGTAAATTGCTGATGATTGAGATAGTACATGAACAACCATTATCTGAAAAAGAAGAGAAGAAAATAAAAGATTTCTACGGATTTTCACAATTACTGAGTGAAAATGAGTGGGTAAGATTACTACGGCAAGGAGGGTTCGAGCAAGTAAGCGTCGAAAAACCTACAATAAAATTTGATGAACATGATTTAAAACATGCTACTGAATTTTCTCCATCAGAAAACGTAAGCCATGAATATTTTAATATCCTTAAGGAACATGAGTATTTATCAAATTTCTATAAGGATAATTTAGGTTATCGTATATTCCGATGTAGCAGCTAGTCACTTACTCATTTTTAGAGGTAGTATATTCTCTTTGAAGTTGAATTGCAGAAATCACCGCCCCGATGGCTTGGGTCCACGCCCCCACTTCGTCTAATAAACTAGCATCTACGTTTTCCGTTTGTTCCTTTATTCCAGAGATTGCTTGAATGCTATTGCCGACAACCTGTAAAAAATCCCCTTGAAAAGCAATAAAATCATTTTCTATTATTGCCGGTACTAACGCAAGGCCACCCCCTGCCACCTGAATAAGATTACCTCTAATTTCAAGATTGGCATTCTCTTTATATAACCCTGTAATAACAAAGAGATTTCCAATAGATTGTACCTTATTAGCAATTTTGCTTTCAGGGTTAATTGTAGCATCCGCCATTACAGCACTTCCAACAGCCTGCAAAATGTTTCCGGTCTTCGCTATAACTTTTCCATCATCTTCAACAAAGGGGGGATCAATTGCATTGATGATCGTTCCAACCGCTTGTATCCATGCCCCAATAACGATTTGATTAACAACCATGGGCTCACCTTTTTCGAAATTACTTCTACGCTTATCAGAAAGGTGGGTGGGACTTCTCTCAACAAACGGAGAAAAGTGCTTAAATTATTATATATAGATGTAAAAGAAATTGTGAGGATTAATTAAACTACCCGCTTCATTCTTCTTCAGATTCACGCTACAAATTACTTCACCAAATGGGACAAAGAACTTAAATAATATTGAAAGTGATGCCAATGATGGATATAATTAGATTATTGAAAACGGCATGTGTCAGTCAGTTATTTCTGCTTTACTGCATATAGACAAAATAAGGGGAGTAATTTTCATATATTATCTTACAAGAATAGGAGTAGTGGGTGTTTTTATAATTTTAGTTGTTTCCATTGCTTTCTTATGGGACTATATTGCAGGTAAATTGGAAAAAAGCAGGGTGAAAACAAAAATAGGAAAAATGATAACAGTATTGATAACAATGATTCTCCAATTATTATTTGTGTTGACGATAACTGCAATATATCATTTAACTTTTATTGATACCCTTTTCGTAACATGTTTCTTAATACTAACGATAACATGGATTCTTTCTTATTTCGGTAATTATAATCAAAACAATCAAAGCATCACGGATAAATATCAAGGAGGCAATGATTATCAAGTTAAAGTATTTAAGTTAAGGTTAAATCCAGTTCTAATAGGTATTTATTTTCGATAGTTGGAATATTATTCGGTTTTCTATACTATGCTCCTTATTTTATTTGAAATCTTGCTTTGGTTGTTTGAAATAGACTAGGAATTCTAACCGTTTTGTGGTTAAAAAACTCCCCATCCAGTAACAGAGAACATAATTATTTCTCCGTCTACTATATGGGGAGCATATCGACATTTTAAGTGTCTCTATTTATTTTTCTTCAACAGGTTTTTTCCATAATCCTAGTACTATTCCCGCAACAACCATGCCGATAATAAGGGACAGTATAAAGAACCAAGGATGTTCCGCAAGTGGGGCAACGAATAATCCTCCATGTGGGGCAGGTATCGCGCTATTCCAAGCTTGAGTCAGTCCGCCTGCAATTGCCGCACCTAAAACAGATGAGCCAATTACGCGTAGGGGATCGGCCGCTGCAAAAGGAATTGCTCCCTCTGTAATAAAGGAAATCCCCATTACATAGTTGGTCATCCCTGACTTCCGTTCCTGATCGGTAAATTTATTTTTAAAGAACGTCGAAGCGAGCGCAATCGCGAGTGGTGGAACCATTCCGCCAGCCATGACAGCAGCCATCAAACTGCCATCACCTGTATCGGTGAAGATTCCAATTGAAAAAGCATAGGCTGCTTTATTGAACGGTCCACCCATATCAATCGCCATCATTCCACCGAGCAAGGCACCAAGCAGAACAGCATTTCCTGTGCCAAGATTTTGCAGAAAATCAAGCATCGCATGATTAACGGTGGAGAAAACTGGACCGATGATGAAATACATTAAAAGTCCTGTAATAAATAATCCGACAACAGGATAAAAAAGAATTGATTTTAATCCGTCGAGAGACTTGGGTAATCCTCGGAATGCCCTTTTTAGAAATACAATTACATAACCTGCCAAGAAACCGGCAACGAGTCCGCCAATAAACCCGGCATCACTTTGAACCGCCATTAATCCGCCGACAACACCTGGCATTAATCCAGGCCGGTCTGCAATACTCATTGCGATAAATCCGGCAAAGATCGGGATGAGGAAGTCAAAAGCACTTCCACCGACTCCATTTAAGAATAGGAATATCTGACTTTCATCCCCAACAAAACGTTCAACTAAAAAGGAAATTGCCATCAAAATTCCGCCGCCAACAACAAATGGAAGCATGTGGGAAATTCCGTTCATCAAGTCCTTGTAGATCTTATTCCAGATAGATCCAGCAGATGTCTTCGCTGTGTTATTTTCAGCTTTTTCTCCTCCATCGGATGAATGATAAATCGGAGCATCCTTCTTAACCGCTTTTGTAATCAGTTCTTCTGCTTTACTAATTCCGTCACTGACAGATCGGTCGAGTAGCGGTTTTCCGTGGAATCGGTCCATCTCCACTTTTTTACTAGCAGCGATAATCACCGCATCCGCCCGCTCGATTTCCTCATCCGTCAATTTATGTTTTGCACCGTCCGAACCGTTTGTCTCTACCCGAATATTTACATTCATTTCGGCCGCTTTTTGTTTCAGCGCATCCTCTGCCATGTACGTATGGGCTATTCCAGTCGGACAAGCCGTAACCGCTACGATGAATGGTTTTTCTTCCTGGGTGACTTCTGTTTTATCAGATTCTGTAGTTTCCTCTTTTTCTTCCGCTTCATCACCCTCTGCTTTGCTAAAGAGATTTTGAACTTCATCTGGTGTTGTAACTTGCTTTAGCTTTTCCACAAAATCCGGGTCAATTAACTTCCGGGAAAGGGCTGCTAATGTTTGCAAATGCGTATCGTCCTCGCCATCCGGCACCGCTATCATAAAAAATAGATACGTCGGCTGGCCGTCCAACGATTCAAATTCAACCCCTGATTTGCTTTTCGCAAATAATACGGTCGGTTCTTTCACCGCTTGATGCCGGGCATGAGGCATTGCAATCCCATCACCGAGTCCCGTAGATGTTTGAGCTTCTCTTGCTAAAATAGCCTCTTTAAAAGAAGCAAAATCATTTACGACCCCGTGAGCTTCCAGGCTCTTTATCATTTCATCAATGACGGATTCCTTTTCCTGTGCCTGCAAGTCCATAATCATAATATCTTTTCGCAGCAAATCGATCACTTGCATCTTCCTCACTCCTTTTTAAAGTTTTGTTACAGTAGTTTGATTAATTAAAGCATTTATTTCATCTGCTTTCGCTAAATCATAGGAAAACGCTGTTGCACTTCCAGCAGCAAGTCCCATTTTAAAGGCTTGAACGATATCTTTTGTCTTTACATATTCTCCGATGAAGCCTGCAACCATGGAATCTCCCGCCCCAACAGAGTTTTTCAATTCCCCTTTGGGACTGATTCCTTTATAAACCGCATCTTCTGTAAATAATAATGCTCCGTCTGCACCCATAGAAACGATTGCATGACGAGCACCTGCATCGATTAATTTTTTCCCTGTTTCAATTATGTCCTGCTCCTCCGTCAACTTAACGGAATATAATTGCTCCAACTCTTGTAAATTCGGTTTAACGAGCAGTGGATTGTAAGCTAAAGACTTTTGCAAATCATCTCCAGTTGTATCGATTACAAATTGGGCATTGATTTCTCGAATGATTTTTTCATAAAAGTCATCCGGCAGAGAGGGGGACTTGCTGCCCGATAAAATAACGATATCATCAGAAGAAATCGCTTTAAGCTTTGCCATTAATTTTTCAGCCTCTTCGGATTGAATGACAGGCCCTTTGCCATTAATTTCTGTTTCCGGATTCGTTTTTAATTTGATATTAATCCGTGTATCGCCTGCAATTTTTGTAAAGTCTGCGGCAATCCCGTCACGTTTAAGCCATTCCGCAATAAAATCACCTGTAAAACCACCTATAAATCCAAGTGCCTTTGTGTCCATGTTTAATTCATGTAATATGCGCGACACATTGATTCCTTTTCCACCGGGAAGCTTGAAATCCCCATCCATATAATTCAATTCGCCTATATTCACTTGCTCCAATTGCACGATATAATCAATGGATGGATTCAACGTCACCGTATAGATCATTGCTCCGCCTCCAATATAGTTGTTTTTTCCTGATAATTTGTTAAAGAACGATCCGTCCTATTTGTAATAATAGTTGCTTCCTCGATATCACCGACCTTGGAGAATGTCACCTTCTCCCACTTTGAATCGTCCGCTAACATATAAGCCATTGCGGATTGAGTTATAGCGGTTTTTTTGAGTGCAGCCTCATCCGGGTCTGGTGTCGTGTAGCCATATTCCAAATGTATTCCATTCGTGCCTAGAAAGGCTTTGTTAAATTGATAGCTTTTCAAATCCCGCAAGCTATCAGTCCCGATAACCGCTTTAGTAGAATATTTTACTCTCCCGCCAAGCAAGAAAGCCTGTATTTCTTTATCCGCAAGCAGGGAAGCATGGGCAACCCCGTTCGTCACGACGGTAATGTTTTTAGCTGTTAAAAAGTTAATCATTGCTAGTGTTGTTGTACCTGCATCTATATAAATTACATCATTTTCTTTCACGAGTGAGGCAGCCAATTTGGCAATGGTTTGTTTTTCTTGAATGTTTTTGGATGATTTTTCCGAGACAGATAACTCTTCCTCCAACTGATAGGTACTTCTTGCTCCCCCATGAATACGTGTAAGAAGCCCTTTACTTTCCAACTCGCTTAAGTCTCTTCTGATCGTTGATTCTGAACATTGAAGTTCATTCATTAACGCTTGGGACTTTACAATATTATTTTCCTTTAGTTGTTTCAGTATAAAAGAATGCCTCTCCTCGGTTAACATAACAATCCCTCCATCACCCTTATAATACCATCAAAAACAGTCATAATCAATCATAAAAAGCCATTCATCATGTATGATGGAATGACTTTTTAACACCTATAATTCATGTTCTATTATTTAAGATGCACCATCTGCTAAAAATAATTCCGTATCTAGTATCATGCGAAGAGTCTTTAATATATGCCCGTCAAATCATCATCGAACACTTCGACTACTTGAAAACCTTTTGCATTATAAAACGTTTTTCCGATTTCATTATCTCTTTCTACATTTATGTAGACTTCTTTTACCCCTTCTAACCGACTAATCCCTTCTTTCAGGAAAGTCGTTCCGATTCCTGATCCTTGATTTGCGGGATCAATATAAATTGCTCCAAGTTCAGCTTTACTATCTGAGTCTACTGGAGAATAATTGGCAAATCCAACTACTTTCCCTTCTACTTCAGCTACGAGCAACAAGGAATTAATCACACGGTGCTCCATACTTGCATCACTATAGGCAGCATTTAAGAATTTTTCCTGAATTGCCGATGGAATAATTTCTTCATAGGTTGCATTCCATGTCTTTTTCGCGTTCGCTTGAACGCTTGAAATATCGGATAGCTTCATTTTGCGGATGGTGAATGACAATGAACCCTTCCTCCCTTTATAATTAAATATTTTCCTTAAGTATATACAACTACATAAGCATTACAATCAAATTATATTCGCTTTATGAGGCAGCTTCGAAACAAATATAAACTCTTTCAAAATAACTAGATATCCTCTATAATTATCGTACAAGGGAGGTGAAGAAAGGATGGAACAAGAAACTGTTTTAAAAGAAATACTACATGCATTCAAGCTTCATGCACAACATATTGATGAAAAAATGGATGGCTTGAAAACAGAGCTTGAGTCCAAAATGGATAACATGAAAATAGAGCTGGAATCTAAGATGGACAAAGGCTTTTCACGTGTTGACCATCAAATTACCGAGCTTGGAAAAAAGGTAGATGGAATCCGTACAGAATTAAATGAAACAAATGAAAACGTGGACTATCTATTAAGCAAAAATGCCCAACACGAAAAGAAACTACGTCAAATCTTCGAGCAGCAACAGATATAAGCCACTCATGCTGCACAATCCCTATAATAAGCAGTCCCCTCCTATTTCCTCAGTTTTACAAAACAGTGGAGATGGGAAGGGGTCTGTAATTTTTCTAATTAAAAAATGACCGTTTGGATGAACATTTACTTTATGGCACTATAATCCTCATTTTCAATCCGCGCTCGTGCTTATATATTTTTTGTTTCCTCAT
>NZ_JAXHDC010000038.1:0-33412 GCF_037072045.1 Oceanobacillus sp. MO10714A
TTTTTTTGCTTGAATAATTTTTTAAACACGGCTGATTTCCTTTCTTGTTTTAGGATCATCACTATCTACTATTAAATCATATCTTTAATTTCATGAGCAAATCGGGCAGTAATATCTTTTGGCCTTGTAATTGCACCACCGACGACTGTCGCATATACACCTAATTCAAAAACGCGTTTCAGCATTTGCGGTGTCATAATATTTCCTTCGGCAATTACTGGCTTATCGACGGCACGTAGTATCTCTTTTAAAAAGGCAAAATCATCATCATATAATTTCTTACCTTTTGTATGCTTGGTATAACCATGTAATGTCGTTCCGATGTAATCAAATCCTAATTTTTCAGCAATAACAGCTTCTTCCATTGTTGATATATCTGCCATCAATTCAACATTTGGTGCTTTCTCTCTTGCATAGAAAACTAATTCCTCCAAAGTTTTTTCGGGTCTTTGGCTGATTGTGGCGTCCATTGCAATAACTTCACAGCCACTTTCAATTAATTCATCAATCTCTTTACTCGTTGCAGTGATATAGACATCAGATCCTTCATAATCCCGCTTTACAATTCCAATAACAGGAAGATCTACTTCTTTTTTTATTTCGATAATATCTTCTTTTGAATTGGCTCGAATTCCTTTTCCCCCACCTTGAGCAGCAGCAAGTGCCATCTTACTCATGATAAAGGACGAATGAAGCGGTTCGTCTTCTAATGCTTGACACGATACAATTAAATTTCTCGGTAATTTCAAAACAGTCATCTCCTATTACTTCTCCAATTCTTCCTCAACCTCATTTTTAATAACAGAAACCTGTGGTCCGTAGATTACTTGTACGCCTTCACCTTTTACAATAACACCTTTACTTCCTGTTTGCTGTAAGGCATCCTTGTCTACCATTTCGCCATCTTTAACCGTGACACGCAATCTCGTCGCACAATTATCGACATCAACAAGGTTATCTTTTCCACCCAATGCTTGAATAATTGCAAGTGGTCGCTCCTCACCGGAACCTTGAGTTGTTTGTACTGTCGTATCATCTTCTGCCTTCTTGTCTTCACGTCCAGGTGTTTTAAAATTAAACTTCCTAATCAAGAAAGTGAACGTAAAGAAATATAAGAAGAACCAAATGACTCCGATTGGGATAACATACATCCAGTTCGTTAAAGCCTGACCTTGTAATATTCCAAATAAAATAAAGTCAATAAATCCTCCTGAGAAGGTTTGTCCGATTGTTATTTGGAAAATATGTGCTAGCATAAATGCTAAACCGTCAAAAATTGCATGGATCACATAAAGCACTGGTGCGATAAATAAGAATGAGAATTCCAATGGCTCTGTAATACCCGTTAAAAAGGACGTCAATCCAGCTGAAAGCATTAATCCACCGACAACCTTTTTATTTTCAGGCTTCGCAGTTCTATAGATGGCATAAGCTGCCCCTAATAATCCAAACATCATCGTGATAAATCGCCCAGACATAAAACGTGAAGTACCTTCAAAGAATTTCGTTGTCGTTGGATCACCCAATTGCGCAAAGAAAATATTTTGTGTTCCCTGGATTAATTGCCCACCAATTTCTAACGCTCCACCTAAGCCGGTTTGCCAGAAAGGTAAATAGAAAATGTGATGCAGTCCAAATGGGCCTAATAAACGCAAGATAAAGCCATAGAAGAATGTACCAATATATCCTGTTGCATTAACAATATCCCCAAAGCTAAAAATACCATTTTGAATAATCGGCCATACAAAATACATGACCGTTCCAAGAATAATTGCAGAAAAAGAAGTTACAATTGGAACAAATCGTGATCCTCCAAAGAATCCTAAGAACTGTGGCAACTCAATTTTATTAAATCTATTATGCAGCATACCTGCCATAATCCCAACAAGAATTCCGCCAAAAACACCCGACTCTAATGTTTGAATTCCTAATGTAACACCTTGCCCAACTGCTGAAAGATTATCTGCTGCAAGGCTATCTGTAATAATTAAAATAGCATTAATTGTTGCATTCATGACAAGGTAACCAATTAATGCAGCTAACCCTGCGGTACCTTTATCTGATTTAGCGAGACCAATGGCAACACCTACCGCAAAGATAACCGGTAGATTCGCAAACACAATGTCCCCAGCAGAACTCATTATCGTAAAAATTGCTTGAAGCCAACTTTGGTCTAAAATTGGATAAACACTAACTGTATTTGGATTAGATAAAGCACCACCGATACCAAGCAAAAGACCTGCTGCAGGCAGAATAGCAATTGGAAGCATAAACGATTTCCCAAATTGCTGCGCTTTACCGAAAAACTTTTTCATAAAAATAACACCTCCGGAAAATTATTTTCATAAACATCTTAACAACCGCTTTCATTTATGTCAATATAATATTGAATCGCAATGATGGTATAATGTTTAAAGTTAAGAAGGGAGATGAAGCCGTTGAATTTCGAAAATAGGATTCAAAAATATAACGCTGTACTGACCGAAAGCGATCGAAAAATTACAAAGTATCTACTTGCAAATAAAGTTACTATACGTGATAAAACCATTATCGATTTAGCAGAGGAAATTCAAGTATCTCCAGCTAGTATAACCAGGTTTTGCAAAAAAATTGATTTCAGCACGTTTCAGCAAATGAAATACTCCTTAATCGGCACAAGTACAGAGAATAAGAAAAGTGATCATACATTCGATACAGTCTATAACTATTATCAGACGATTATCAAATCAACCCAGCAATTTTTCAGCGAAGAACAAACAGCTAGAATTGTAAATCTTATTTTAGACTCAAATAAGGTATTATTTTGTGGAATTGGCAACTCCGGATTGGTTGCACATGAGTTCAACAGCAGAATATATCGAATGGGAATCACTTCAGAATCTGTAACCGATGCACATGATCTGTTAATGAAAAGCAGTCTACTGAAAGAAAATGATTTGCTCGTTTGCTTCTCTAATTCTGGTAAAACTAAACCAGTTATCGATTCGGCAAAAATAGCAAAATCCAATAACGCAACAATTATTGTCGTAACTAATTTTGAACAAACAGCTTTAACCGAACTCGCGGACGAGGTTGTTCTCATCTCAAGCTATAAATACATTGATGATGCCAAGTTCATAAATTCTCAATTACCAGGACTCTTCCTGCTTGATTTATTAACCTACAAATTACTTAATCATGAAGATTTAATGCAGGCACGTCAACGAACATTAGATGCCATTGAGAAATATAGTTAATGAATAGGCTGGAGTTCTGAAAACTAAATTATGAGATACGAAAATAGCTGCTAGCATGATCTTCTACAAAATTCAAGAAATGTTGACGTTTAAACGAGTAAAATAAGGCGTGGGAGCTAACACTGAAAAAAAGTGTAAACCTCACGCCTCTGTTCACTGCCATATCCTGCATCCGCGACAATGTGTTCCGGCAGTTCGAAAAAATTTTCTTCAATCGAGTCGAGAAAAGATTGGGAATATAATGCTGACGAAGATACCTTTTTGGCCCAAATGGACGAGAAGTACGGTTTAGCCATCATTAAACACGAACAGACAGGTACGGATTCACCCGTGAATTTAAAGTGTACGAATGTGAGGACTGTTCGGGCTGTCTACTCCGGGATTTATGCACGAAAGCAAAAGAAGGGAACAACCGAAGAGTCTACAAATTAATGAAAAGTGGAGTCCCAAAAAGAATATATACGAACGAAGTTTTCAGACGAGAAAACTGGTAAAATTTATGGAAAACGTAAAATCGACGTTGAACCAGCGTTCGGTTTCCTGAAGGCTAATTTGGGTTTCATTCGTTTTTCCGTCAGAGGAAAACAGATAGTGTAGAATGAATTAGCCTTTGCATTGATGGCGGTGAATTTGAGTGAAAACGCCACCATGAACGGAAAATTGTGCCGGGATAGGAAAAATCACAAAAAAAGGTTCCGAGCAAATTTTTATTGCTTGTCTACGAAAATAGAGCAATAGCAATGGTAAAAGTAATAGCCATTGTTATCGCTCTATTTTTAATCCTGTGAATTGACACTGCGAGTTTTCGGCATTTGTCCAAATTCGAGCAGTAAAACTGCAGTGATCAACTTAGGTAACTAATGGACTCTGTTAACCTTAGATTAAAGCCAGTTCTACAATGGCCCCAGCTGCAGACATGCTGAAATGTTCGACAGACATTACCGGCTCTCCTCCTTCAATCGAAGTTCCCTAAACCGACGAACTACTTCATCTAATCGCTCTTTACTAACCGTTAGAGCAATTCGAATATAGCCTTCACCTGATGGTCCAAAAGCTGTTCCTGGGGTAACAATCACTCCAGCCTCCTCTAGCAATTTGTTAGCAAAACTGTTCGCCGTAAATCCAGTGGGAACCTTCGCCCAAAGAAAAATGGTTCCTCTCGTTTTTTCTGTAGAAATCCCTAATTCGTTTAGCGCCGTGTATAGCTTTTCCATCCGCTCTTGATAAATAGCATTATGCTCCTTGACTGCGAATAAATCACTCTTTAAAGCTGTAGCCGCCGCCTTTTGTACAGCAAGAAACTGGGAAGAATCAATATTACTTTTCAATGTGGCCAAGGCTTGAATGACATGCTTATTTCCAACCACATAGCCGATTCGCCAGCCTGCCATATTAAAGCTCTTTGATAATGAACCAAATTCCACTGCATAATCCTTGGCGTCTGGGACTTGCAGGACACTCGGAGCTTTATAACCGTCAAATGTTATCAGATTATATGCCGCATCGCTCGCAAGCAAAATTTTATTATTCTTTGAAAAAGTTGCTGCTTCCCGAAACGTGTTTAATTCAACAGTGGCACCTAGCGGATTGCTTGGATAATTTAACATCAAAAGTTTGGCCCGTTGCTTGTTCCTTTTAGAGATCCTGCCAAACTCTGGAATATAACCCTTTTCTTCATTTAAAGGCAATAATATACTTTCACCACCAGCCAAAAGGACCCCTTTTTGATATACTGGATAGCCCGGATCAGGGACAAATACCGCGTCACCCGGGTTTAAAACCGCCTGAAACAGATTAACAATCCCTTCCTTCGAACCGATTAGTGCCAAAACCTCTGTATCGGGATCCAGATCAACAGCATATTGTTTTTTATAAAATTCCGCAACCGCCTCTTTAAATTCAGAACAGCCACTGTACGGGGAATAACGATGGTTATCAGGATTCTTTGCCTCAAGCACGAGCCGCTCATAAACAAAATCGGGTGTAGGTAAATCAGGAGCACCAATCCCTAGATCAATAACATCGACTCCCTCTTTCTCGAGTTCCGCTTTTTTACGTTGGAATTCGGAAAATACGTAGGCTGGTAAACTTTTCACCCTATCCGCTATCGTAATCATTTTTTACCTCCCAAATAGGTCATTCTTTTCTTATTTCTATCGTATTGAAGGTATCGCTTTTTTAGAAGAAAAGGAAAGAACAATCCTCTTCTAGAAACTCCACTTTTCAAAGTTTTGTAATACTCCTAAGCTTTCCAACATAATTTGTAATAACTTGGATAGCTTGCCTTTTCTATGAGTTAACAAAGAACGTTTAAAATGTGGACAAAATAAAGAGGAAAAAGGGGATCGATAAAGTTGAGAATAAAGAATTTAATTTATTTTTTATTGTTGATGGGATGTATATTACTCATACTTGCTGCTTGTGGAGAGGGGAAGAAAAATATAGCAATTGGTCCTCCAGCAAGTGAGACGAATACGGCATCAAGTTTAATTCTTGATGCATATGGGATCGGTGATGGTGATTACAATGCGTATCAAGAAGGATTTGGTGATGCGGCAGATGGCGTACAGGATGGAAATATTGATATATCAATTGGTATTTTAGGCTTGCCTGCAGGTAACATTGAAAGCCTGCAAGCATCTGTTGGGGATGTGAAAATGCTAGGACTCTCGGATGAAGCGATCGCACATATTGAGGAAAATAGTGGGTACAAACGTTTCACTATTCCACAAGATACGTACGATTTTCTTGAATCAGATGTTGAAACTGTTACGGCCTATGCAATTCTAATGGCAAGCACCGATACAATTGATGAAGAGCTTGGTTATGAGCTTGCAAAAAGTATGGTTGAGAATGCGAACGAAAATACACATGCACAGTCTGAACATATGACATTAGAAAATGCTCTTCTTGGGGCAGAGGGACTACCAATTCATCCAGGTGCAAAACGTTATTATGAAGAACAAGGCTTAACAGTAGACAATCCTGTAGCAGAATTAAATACAACGGAAGCGAAACCTGAGCTTATATTAGGAACGGGCAGTCAAGGCGGCACCTATTATCCTCTTGGAGGAGAAATGGCTAATATTTGGAATAACCATATCGATGGCATCAATATAACGAATACGGAAACTGGGGCATCGATTGAAAACCTTGTTGGAATTCGTAACGGGGATATTGACCTTGGTATGACCGTTCATGTTCCAGCACAAGCTGCAATTAATGGGGAAGCGGATTTTGAAGGAGAGAAAGTTGAGAACGCCGCTTTTATCGGTCATATTTATCCAGAGGTTATTCAAATTATAACCCGTGAAAGTACTGGTATCGAGAGCCTTGATGACTTTTAATTTCATCATTCGCAAATGTTGGGGGATCTTTTAACCAGGAAGGTCCCTCATCGTTTAGCTTCTCCGTAAGGGTGTGATTAGATGAAAGAAAACCAAGAAATCAACGTAAAGGAAATTTTAGAGAAATACGATAAAGAAAGTAATTTCCGGGAGAATATCGGCAAATGGGCATGGATTGTAACATTTTTAGGTGTTGCCTTAACCACTTTCCATTTATATACAGGATACTTTGGAAACCTCCCATCCCAACAGCAAGGTGCTGTCCACCTAGGAACTGCGCTTGGTATTATCTTTTTGCTTTTCCCGGCAAAAAGTGGTCTGCAAAAAATACAGAAGACGGTACCATGGTATGACGTTCTTCTCGCATTTTTGGCCATGTATGTGACTTATCATAAAGTCATCTTTTTTGATTCAGTTCTCGAGAGTCGGATTGCAGGCTACAGTATGCTCGATACAATCATTTCCATACTCGGTATCTTTCTCTTACTCGAAGCAACCCGTCGTACAGTTGGTTTACCAATTGTAATTGTAGCTGGAGTTACGCTACTTTATGCTTTATTTGGTAATATCATACCAACACAGATCTTGTCTCATCCTGGTTTTGCTGTTGATCGCTTGGCAACAGATTTATGGTATAAGGAAAGTGGTGTTTTCGGGACACCCATTCAAATTTCAGCTAAGTTTATTTTCCTCTTTCTGTTTTTCGGTGTAGTCCTCGTACAAACAAAAATTGGTAAATTTTTCAATGACCTTGCATTCGCGTTAACAGGGAGATATACAGGTGGAACGGCAAAAGCAGCCGTCGCGGCTAGTGCATTGCAAGGAATGGTTTCTGGAAGTTCTGTTGGTAATACCGTCGCTTCCGGTTCCTTTACCATTCCGATGATGAAGAAGGCAGGATTTAAACCAGAGTTTGCTGCGGCAACAGAAGCATCAGCGTCAACAGGTGGACAAATTATGCCTCCGGTAATGGGAGCCGCAGCATTTATTATGATGGAATACTTAGGCGTGTCCTACGCAACAATCATGATTGCTGCTGCAGTTCCAGCTGTCTTATATTTTACAGGGATATTTATCGGAACACACTTTGAGGCGAAACGATTAGGTATTGTTGGTCTGCCAAAGTCAGAACTCCCGAGTTTCCGTAAATTAATGATTAAAAATGGATATATGCTTTTACCATTAGTCATCGTCATCGGCACAGTCATGATTGGGTTCACCCCACAGCGGGCTGCTTTATTAGGGATTTTGTCAGCTTTTTTGATAAGTTTAGTTAGAAAAGAAACGAGGCTCAATTTTAGGCAAACGATTCATGTACTTGAACAAGGAGCGCGTGTCGCTTTACCGGTAATAGCTGCAGTTGCTACGGCTGGTATTATTGCTGGAGTAGTCAGTATCACCGGTCTCGGTTCTAAATTTGCTTCCGGTATTATTGCATTATCAAGTGGACATTTATTTTTAGCGCTATTTTTCACGATGATCGCTTGTCTGATTCTTGGAATGGGATTACCGACAACGGCTAATTACGTGGTAACAGCAACGATTGCAGCACCAGCACTTATTATTGAATTCGGTGTAGCTCCAATCGCTGCACATATGTTTGTTTTTTATTTTGGAATTGCAGCAGATATTACACCACCTGTCTGTCTTGCCGCATATGCTGGAGCGGGAATAGCGAGGACGAATCCATTTAAATCCGGAGTCATCGCAGTGAAGCTCGCAATTGCGGCATTTATTATACCGTATATATTTGTTTATGATTCAATTCTCGTTCTAATAGATGTTACACCAGTAAGGCTTGTCATTGCTCTTGCAACAGCATTATTGGGTATGATTGCTGTTAGCAGTGCAGTCATCGGCTTCTTTGTCCGGAATTCTTATTCTTGGGAGCGAATCATTCTTTTCATCGCCGGTATTATCTTGATCGTTCCAAATATAATAAGCAGTACGATCGGTTTCGTTTTAGTATTAGGGATCTGGTACATTCAAAAACGACGTAAGGACGACAATGGAAATATGGGGATGAATGTGTCGGTATAAGAAAGTTTTAAAGTACCAAAATAACAAATTGACAAAAACGGATTAAACAATAAAAAAATAACGGAAAAAAAGCTAGAATTGGTGATCACTACCTTCATCTTATCTAGCTTTTTTAACAACAACGAAAGACAACACATAACCTCCTAAAACATCTCCCCCAATATCCAATGAATTGTAAAATTTTTAGGTATATTAGTCCTAATTCATCACACTCGATTGTCGAATGAATCTACTGACTTTTTATATCCTCTCCCCCTTTCCTCACCAATCTAGTACCTCAAGCTTAGTTATATTCTCCCCATCTTTCCTAAAAGTAGCATAAATGTCCCGAATAAAACTTTTTTCGTCAAAGTGTGCAATTTTAGGTTTTATAGAAATTATTGTAAATATTTATTATAATTAACTAATTGAAGCCTGTTTAAGGTTGTATTATAATCATCAATTTTGCCTTTATTAATATAGAAAGGAGGAAAAAAGGATGGAAGAAACCACAATTTCTGATGGGAAACATTGTGAGTTCATGTGGGCAAATAAATTTATAGCAGAAAATGAATTAATTTTCCGGAATCGTTTAATAAAGTCATTTTTGCTTAAGAAGGAAAATTATTTTTTGCTAAATCAATCCATCCGCCATCCAACGCCAGAAACGAATAATGCTTTAGATAAGGCATTCCAAGATCATTTTGCCGAGATCAGGTTAATTAGTCAATTATCAAATGAATTGAGAAGACATGCCATTCGTTATGACAAGAAGGTTAACTTGTACAGAAGAAGTCAATTACTAATTTTGGACCAGCCAATCCATGACGAAACAGAGAATAGCATATCTTTCAAAGATGTTATCACAGATAAGCATGCTATCCCTGTTGATGAAGCGGCGCTAGAAAATAACCAGGATTTGCAATGCTATCTTGAAAATCCAACTCTTTTTCAAGCTTTTTCTTCCCTTACTTCTAGGCAGAAACAAATTTTAAATCAAGCGTATCTTTTCAAGATGTCTGATACAGAAATTGCCGCTAAAGAAGGTGTATCCCAGCAATCCATTTCCAAGACGAGAAACAGAGCTTTAAGGGAGCTAAGAAAACAACTATTGGCAGAGGAGGATAAAACATGATTGATATCTCTGCTCTCTCCGGTTTGATTGATATGGTAGAAAATGTTGGATTCCCCGTCATCGTGGCTTTGTTTTTATTAATACGCTATGAAATCAGGATGGAACGTTTGGAAAAACACTCTAAAGATTTATCAGATACAATCAACAAATTAAGGAGGGATCTTTCATGACGAGTCTCATTGATCTAACGAAAAAAGTGCAAAAGTATAATGATGCCGAATCATTAGAAATTGTTCTTACCCTATTCGAACCTAAAATCAGAGCTTCATTAAAAGAAACCTCACCACAGGAACAAGTCGATTTATATCAAGAACTAAAAATTAGAGTAATAGAAATCATTAGGAAGTATGACTACAATAATACGTACGGTTTTTGGGAATTTACCAATCGACTAAAAGAACTGCATGTAGTTGAACAGACAGCAAAAGAAAATTCTGATCATCCAGTTAAAAATTCATGATAGGGGGATAGGATACAAATTCTATATAATCATAGGGTTATTAAATTCGTTTGTCATCAGCCACTAAGTCCCGTTCCCTTTCATCTTCCAGGGAACGGCTACATAAAGCAAATCTCCTCAAGCATTCTTCAAGTGGAGATGAATGCCCCATGCTTCTTTGTTTCTCTTGCTTTCTACTCTTATCGTCAATTGTTGTACATGCTCAAGTCGCATTCTAATAGATCAGGAATATTCTCTCGAGTCATTCCTAAACCAATGAAAAAGGGAGAACGTATTGTCCTCCCTTTATTTAAAATTTATCCTTCCTGAACAACTCCTGTTGAAGAGTGTAATCGGTGGTTTTTCGCCATTTCTACGGCACGTTCCGCGTCAATATATCCCCATATATCATCGAGAATCGGGTGGGCAGTAGCTTTCAGAATGCTCTTTACATCATTTGGACTAAGATCCGGATTCGCTTCAAGCATAAGAGCAATGACTCCTGCGCAAATTGGGGTTGCCATCGATGTACCTGATAACTCAATATATTTCTCATCCCTAATCATCTCTGGCAATTCCGTTTCGATGCTTGAGCCTGGTGCAAGCAGCGATACAATATTGGTTCCTGGTGCATAAATGTCAGGCTTGACGAACGAATCAATTGTAGGTCCTCTACTGGAATAATCGGCTATTCGATCGTCTGCCCGGTCTAATGTGTTCTGATCATCTGTTGATCCCACCGTTATAATGAACGGATCAATTGCTGGCGTACTGATTGTTGTTTGATCAGGACCATTATTTCCAGCAGCGGCACATACAACGATTCCTTGATGCCAAGCAACTTGAGCAGCTAAACACAACGGATCATCCCTGAAAGACTCGTAGGCAGGAGCTCCGAGTGAAAGGGAGATAATTCGAATACGATGCTCTTCTTTATGTTCCATACACCATTCCAGACTTTCAATAATCGTTGACAGCCTGCCTTCACCTTGTTTATCTAACACTTTTAATCCAATGATCGAAGCTTCTGATGCAGGACCCGTATATTTCCCATTAGAAAGACTGCCATTTCCAGCAGCATTTCCTGCGCAGTGTGTTCCATGCCCATTATCGTCATATGGATCTTCTTTCCCATTTATAAAATCATGGAAAGCTATTATTCTATTTGAGGGTTGAACAAGGTCGTCATGTGGATGGACACCTGTATCAATCACAGCAATGGCAATCCCTTTCCCTGTTAAACCTAACTGCTCTCGCACCTGAATCGCACCTATTTGTTCACTGGCGATATCCAGAAAAGATGTTACAATCCGGTCGTAAAAAATCCGTTCTACCGCTTCATGATCCTTAATCTGTTTGATTTTATCAGGTGTTAAATGGCCTTTTAATCCGTTAATACTGGGTAATCCTTTACTTAGTTTGTTAGGAGAATCCTTGTTACATATTTTGAGGAGGTCATCTTTTTTATCCTGCTGGCAATTCTTTTTCAGATAAAGGATAATGGGAATCTCATTGCTATTCGTCAATTTCAGGTTTACTTTTTGAATATCCCGTAAATGTTCCACTAAGCCTGGATCTAGTTTAGACTCTGCATTTTCATACCATACCTTTTTTTGATTGCTCATGTTATTCCTCCTTTGTTATAAACCTATCCCTCACCAATAGTCAAACTTTAAATTGGGGCACCCTTATTGACTATAAGGGCACCCTTTCGTTCTAAATAACAACGCACAACTAAAATTAAATGATCTTATTCTAAAATACGCTCCTCCGGTAAATAGTTGCAGGTTTTCGAAACAACCTAAGGAATGCCAGGTAACTTAGTACTCCTTTGACATTTCCCTCTAGATAATAGAAAATGGTATAGATATTCTACATGAGAGGAAGTTTTATTTGGATCAGCAAGAGCAATTTTCATCCAGGATAGGATTTATTTTATCGGCCGCAGGAGCCGCAATTGGCCTTGGTGCCATTTGGAAATTCCCATACATCGCAGGACAAAATGGCGGTGGCGCATTTCTCATTATTTTTCTTTTGTTTACCGTTATACTCGGCCTTCCCTTACTGTTAGCCGAATTTACGATAGGTAGAACAGCACAGCAAGATGCCGTTCGTTCTTTCCAAGTAATCGCTCCCAGAACAAAATGGTATTTTATCGGAATTCTTGGCATGATCAGTGTTTTTATTTTACTTTCCTTCTACAGTGTTATTGGCGGTTGGATCATTACATATCTATGGAAAGTCGTGACTGGAGGATTAACCGGTTTAAATGAAGTTCAATATGCAGAGCTGTTCGCAAATACAATAGCGAATCCAGCGATAAGTATCGGTGCGCAACTGATATTTATCATCATTACCATTTTCGTTATTAGTAGAGGCGTACAAAATGGAATTGAGCAAACAAATAAAATCATGATGCCAGCACTTGCGATCCTTTTCGTCATTCTCGTAATTCGCTCGGTCACCCTTGATGGGGCTTCTGCAGGTGTTGCTTTTCTATTTCAACCTGATTTATCAAAAGTGACATCAAGCACAATTCTTGAAGCGATGGGACAATCCTTCTTCACGTTAAGTGTCGGTGTTTCCGTCATGATTACATACAGTGCTTATTTGTCAAAAGACCAGAGTCTGCCAAGTTCCGCTGTATCGATTGTCCTTATGAATATAATGGTTGTTCTCTTGTCGGGTCTTGTGATATTTCCTGCAGTATTCTCGTTTGGAATGGAGCCGGATGCAGGGCCGACCCTTTTATTTAATGTGCTTCCTACGATATTCAGTCAAATGCCAGCCGGGATGCTGTTTTTCGCAGCGTTTCTCATAGTCTTTTTATTTGCGACCTTAACATCGGCTTTTTCCATGCTGGAAATTATTGTAGCCGTCATTTCCAAAGGCGACCCTGTAAAAAGGAAAAAATGGGCCTGGATTGTCGGATTAGCAATCTTTCTCTTCGGTGTGCCGTCTGCACTCTCTTTCGGTATTTTGAGTGATGTTTCGTTATTCGGCAAATCAATCTTTGACTTAGCTGATTACACCGTGAGTAATATTTTACTGCCAACGGGAGCATTATTCATCGCAATTTTCGTGTCTGTTAAAATGAAAAAATCAGCGATGTACGAAGAATTAAAACGGGGCAGCAACTTAATGTACGGCATCTTCCAAGCTTGGTTCTTCCTCGTTCGCTACATCGTTCCAGCGTTGATTATTTTCGTCATGCTCGATGTACTTGAAATCTGGTAAGCCCGCGAAGCAATACATGCCACTTTCTAAATTTTATCGCCGTATTTCCGTATAGTAACTGTATAAATAGTCAAAATAAAAAGGCATAGATTGATACAAATATACGGAGGTGCAGCATGAATAAACCATACCGGTGTCCAAATTGCAAAACAAACAGATCGCGCTTTAACCTGATCGAACAGACCGCAACTCCCGTCAAACTCGATGCAAAAACGGGTGAAATCTTAGAAGAATATACGAGTGAAGATACGCTTCTTTTTCACCAAGCTTATAATGGACCGCAATACAGAATTCAGTGCGGGGTATGTGGATTAATTGAAAATGAAAAGATGTTTGAACAGTTTGCGGAGTATGATGGGAATTGAGTATTTGGTGTCTGGCAGAACTCAAATTTTGCAAGAATATATTCTTCCGCCAAACACCTCCAACAGAAAAATGGTAAACTATATTATGATATGGTTTACCATTTTTTTGAGGTGTCTAACTCCTCAACTAGGAGGTCTATCCCATGCTCCAACAATTAAAAAAACATTTTCCTTCCTTACAATCTTATAAAAAAACACCAACGGAAATCGATGATGAACTGACATGGTTTATTGCAGAGAATGGCCAAATTATCAGTATCGATCCGTCCGAAATCACTGAAAAGGATTCCGCTTTATTACATATGTTTCTAAAACCGTACCAACATAATTTTCCGCCTATGACGAAAGCAGAAAAGTTATGGCAACAATACATTCAAGCTGACGGTGAGCTACCGGAAATAGAAAACATGTTTCGCCTAATCTTTTTCCAAATCCCGCCAGATCAACTACAACCAGCAGACTTCAAGGACGCCCTTAATCAATTATTTGAAAAAGAGATGATTATCCTATGGGAAAGTGAAACGGAAGGAGTCATTGTTGATAAAAAGCTCACCGACTATGAAGAAGATATTTCATTAGAGGAAATCATCGACATTTTAATGAGCGATCTATACATAAAAATCCGCTTTTTCGTGAGTCCATATCTTACAGAACCTCGACAAGCGAAACATTATTATAATCATTTAACTTCTCAAGCAAGCATTGTCTTCTCCTACTCGGAGCATAATGTGATTTCTTATATAGAAGCAATTCCTTACATGCTTATCGATCAATTAACACCGAATTTAAGAGACGATCTACAGCAGCTCATCCCACAGGAATTTCAACACGATAAGGGGTTCCTAAAGATGATGGAAGTTTTTCTGAAAAGCAATTTAAATGTTTCGGTAGCGGCTAAGAAGCTATATATGCACCGTAACAGTTTTCAATACCGAATTGAAAAGTTCAAGGAAAAAACGGGTCTCGATATCCGAAATTTCCATCATGCACTAACTGTTTACCTGGCTTTATTGATCAAGTGAATCCATTTGTAAAGTTGCCTAAAACATGTCCAAAGCTTTGTGCACGTTTACCATTTAATGAGTAATCGTTCTCCACTATAATGAAATCAGCGAATAAAACGTTTTCATATATTTGAAGGAGGATCTCATAATGGCTGAACTCGTATTAGAAAATATTCAAAAGAAGTATGATAAAGAGGTCGTAGCGGTTAAAGACTTTAACCTGCATATTGAAGATAAGGAGTTTATCGTATTCGTTGGGCCATCCGGCTGCGGTAAATCTACTACACTACGAATGATTGCAGGTCTAGAGGAAATCACGGAAGGAAACCTGTACATTGATAATAAGCGGATGAACGATGTTTCTCCAAAAGACCGTGATATTGCAATGGTTTTCCAAAACTACGCCCTCTATCCGCATATGAGTGTATACGATAATATGGCATTTGGATTAAAACTGCGGAAATTTAAGAAGGCGGAAATCGATATGCGCGTAAATGAAGCAGCTAAAATTTTAGGCTTGGAGGAATACTTAACTCGTAAACCTAAAGCACTTTCTGGTGGTCAGCGACAGCGTGTTGCATTAGGACGAGCCATTGTCCGCGATCCGAAAGTGTTTCTCATGGACGAACCTTTATCAAACCTTGATGCTAAATTACGTGTCCAGATGCGTACAGAAATTCAAAAGTTGCACAGGCGTCTGCAATCAACTACTATTTACGTGACACACGACCAGACGGAAGCAATGACGATGGCTACCCGTCTCGTTGTTATGAAGGATGGAGAAATCCAGCAAATCGGTTCTCCTGAAGAAGTGTATAAGAACCCTAATAACGTATTCGTCGGTGGCTTCATCGGCTCACCAGCAATGAACTTCTTTACAGGCATCGTGAAGGATTCTTACTTTACCATGGGGGACGTGAAAATAAAAATTCCTGAAGGCAAGCTGAAACCATTAAAGGATAATGGCTACCTTGATAAAGAAGTCATTCTCGGTGTTCGCCCGGAAGATATTAAAGATGAACTTGTCTTTCTAGAGGCAAATCTAGAGTCTACGATATCTGCTGGCATTGAAGTTGCCGAACTGAATGGTGCAGAGACGTTCCTTTACTCGAAAGTCGCGGATCAAAGCTTTATTGCCCGAGTCGACTCCCGTTCTGATGTTAAAGCTGGAGATACCGTGAAATTAGGTTTTGAGATGAATAAAGCACATTTCTTTGATGCGGTGACGGAAGAGAGAATTTATTAAGTTACTTCTTTTAGTCAAATGGTTCAACCTTATTTCTCCATGGGAAAAGGGATACCCCTCTTTAAGGAGTATCCCTTTTATCTTTCAGTAACATATAAGCTTATTTTTAATATTTTATATCCCGAATATCTCGGGTGGGAAATTCTTCTTTTTCGTTTTAATTATTGGGTGATTTTTTCAAAACGCAGCATGAATCATCGTGTTAATTCAAGAATTTCACTTAACCGCGGTACGTGTTCCACTGGGTGTTCTCTAACTTAAGCAACGCAAGCCCTACCTGCTCTTGCGTCCTTGCGACCCCTTAGTCGCTCCAGTTTGAATAAGCATCTTCAAAAACATTGTAGAATGCCAGAGCGCTTATTTGTTACTCGATTTACTATAATACCATCTTAAAGAATTCTTGTCAATCTTTTTTTGCAAAGAAATGAACTGGGATCCGTTTGTTAATTTATGTTTAGGTTTTATTGGTTGGAATGGATTATTATCTTTATATCAATTAAACTTAGATTACTACATTATACATAGGGGAGGGATCTTTTTGTGGCCTTTTAAGAAAAGCGTGCAACCTACATTAAATATAATTGAACCAATCAAGAAAACTAACTACACAAAAGACACAGATAAAATTGTCGAAGGTTTGTTTGAAGGGCAGTACTTTCTTATAAAATCTTTAGAAGTTCTTGATTTTAAAAAAGGAATTGACTGGAACTATCAGCACCAGTCGGGTGCAAATACTTATCAACTTTATCTTCATTCGTTGGAAACCATTCATCATCTTTGTAATCATTACGAGAAAAAGAAAGACAAAAAATCATTAAAAAAAGCTTATGAAATTTTACAAGATTGGGCTAAACACGACGAAGCCCATCCAAAGGAAAATTACCGTTCCCGCTGGAGTGATCACGCAACGGCAACGCGTGCGTTAGCAATTATTTATCTATACACTTCCGCTGTAGATGTAATAAAAATAGATGAGGAACTGATCTATAATCTTCTCTTGAAGCATGCTAGATTTTTAAATGATGACCAAAATTATCGGAAAAATAACCATGGAATCATGGTCGACAGGGCTTTACTATCGATTGCATTAGTTTTGTCCGAATATCCAGAAGCAGAACACTGGAAAGAGAAAGCAATTTATAGAGTCAGGGAAGCTTTCAATAGAGATTTCAGTTACAAAAATGTCCATTTAGAGAATTCGCCGGACTATCATAGTATGGTGATGAGGCTTATTCAATCCGTCGAAAGCTTCTTGGTAAAAAATAATTTGACCCTCGGAAAGGACATCGTAGAAAGATTAGAGCAAGCGGATGATTATTTTCACTATTTTTTAAAGCCAAACCTAAAAGTCCCGACCATTGGAGACACCTCTTCCGGTCATTTAAAACGGAAGAAAAAGAAATTTGATTCCTTCATTGATGAAGAAGCGGGTATTGCAATCCTTCAAGATGAGCATGAGGAGCCAGAAAGATCAACTTGGCTATCTTTTATCTGTGGTTATGGGAGTAAGACTCATAAACATTTCGATGATTTATCGTTCAACCTGTTTTATAATGGCAAAGACATTTTCGTTGATTCGGGAAAATATAATTATGTTAAAAGTGATAAGATCAGACAATACGTCCTTTCCCCAATTGCACACAACACCCTTGCAATCGATGGAAAAGAATATAAATTAGGCGATCCGCTAGTCTACCGCGATAAAATTAAAATAACCGGTTATCACAAAACGTTACACTATGAACTAATTCAAGGGGAAAATAAAGCATATAACGGAGCGAAACTAAAGCGGACACTTATCTTTTTCAAGCCGGATGTCATAATTATTTTCGACCAAGCTGTAAGTGACGAAGAACAGAAATTTTTACAATTGTACAACCTTGCCCCACATATTGAAATCCTTGAGACAAAAGATAATTACGCAAAAATAAAATCAGGTGCCGATATCATTGAAATCGAGCAACTGCTCGGAACAAGTTCCGTTACGAGTTTCCAAGCGGATCGAACTGAACCGAGAGCAATCATGTCCGAACGTTTCAATGAATTAATCGATATATCACAATTGGAGTTTTCAAAAACGGGTGAGAACGTGAATTATCTGACGATGATTAGTTTCGGAAATGAACAATCCATACAAGGCGTCACATTTGATGAAACTTCTAAAATCCTAACTTTAAATAAAGATGGAAAAAAACTAGACATAGCTTTTTAATTACAATCGTGAAACAACTAGAATGCACATAAAAATTTATGAAGGGAAGTGGAATAGCGTATAGCTTTCCGCTTTTTTCTTATTTTAGCGGGATTACATTCTCAGAAAGGATGGATACCTTTGGAAAAATATCTTTACGGTAACACTATGACCTTTCTTGAAGCAAAGTTGTACTGCAAGGTAAAACAAAAGAGTCTCTGATCTCTAAACTAGAAATCAAAACTCTTTTATTACCATCTTATTCGATATCATCCAAATCGTCTCACTCGAAAAAACAGTCACATCAAAAGGTAAGATCGCCGAATCGATCCATCTTAAATAGCGATATATCATGTTCCGTTTCTCCGGTAATAGCTAGTTGGGATAGGATTTCTCCTACTACACTAGCGAATTTAAATCCATGACCAGAGAATCCTGTCGCTATCAATACATGAGAATGTTTAGGATGCTGATCGATAATAAAATGTCCGTCAGGCGTTCGCGTATAAATACAAATCGCCGCTTTCTTTAATTCCCCAGAAGCCTCGGGCATAAATTCATCCAAGAACTTCCGTAAATGACCTTCATCACTAATATTCGAACCAAATTCACGGTTCATCGTAGACGGATCAATTTCTTCTTCAAAATCGTGACGCCCAATTTTCAAGCCACACCCACCAAAAGACGGGAAACCATAGTACATCGCGCTTGAATCATTAGAAGTTACTTCCGCCGCAAATGTTGGAAAGTTGTTCAAACTAAATAACGCTTCATTCGCTTCAAACCACGCGATCGGTTGGCGAGTTGTCTTTAATGGAAGCTTTAAGCCTACTTTTTTCGATAACGTTCCACTCCAAGCACCTGCACTAATAATCAGCTTTTTTCCAGTGAACGTAGCGTTTTCCGTTATAACTTTCACCGACTTATCACTTGTCTCTATATCTATTACTGGATTTTGAAAGGATAGTTTCGCACCGTGATGAACAGCCAACTCCTTATATGCAGTGATACAATTCTCACTAAATAAAAACCCAGAATTTTCCTCATAAAACCCGATATAATCATCTGGTAGATTAAGCCCCGGAAACCGTTCCTTGATTTCAGCGCTACTAAGAAAATCTATATTCAAGTTATGTTCTTTCCCACTCGCTATTGCTTCATCAATAAATGGTGCATTGCCTTTTGGTCCGAATCCCATTGCACCTGCCCGAGTGAATATTTTCAAGTGACTTTTTCTCTCCAGTTCTTCCCACAATTCTTGGGAACGGAGAGTAAGCGGAACATATTCCCTTCCCTCGCCATATGCATGACGGATAATTCGTGTTTCCCCGTAATGGCTTCCTTGGTCATGCGGCGGATCATATGCATCAATCAGTAAAACCTTTACCCCTTGACGCGCTAAATAATATCCAGCAGCCATCCCCATTGATCCTGCTCCAGCTATAATGACATCATAAATTTCTTTCATGAAATCCTCCTGATCTTTTCTTCTCTTCTTTGTTCATATTCACGACTTTCAATTAAGTGAAAAATCATTCATCCTGCTTCATCCGTACAATCAACATCATACCAAACGAAAGAATCATAATCGCAATCACCCACATCCATGCCATCGCCATATTCCCTGAATCCAGCGCAATATAAATCGCCGTTGGGATGGTCTGCGTGACACCTGGGATATTTCCAGCAAACATTAAAGTTGCACCGAACTCGCCTAACGCGCGGGCAAAACTTAAAATACTTCCAGCAAGTAGCATTTTAGAAGCTAAAGGAACGGATATAAAGAGGAAGGTTTTCCACTCGCTCGCGCCGTCAATCCTTGCAGCTTCTTCAATATCGTGATCCACTTCCTGGAATCCTGACTTCGCCGACTGATACATGAGCGGAAAGGCAACAACAACTGCCGCAATTACAGCGGCCCACCACGTAAAAATAACTGGTTGATTAAAAATCCACTCAATCGCTTGACCGATAATACTATTTTTTCCGAAAACAACGATCAATAAAAAACCAACAACCGTCGGAGGTAGTACCATTGGAAGCATTAGAATTGTCTCTACAACGGCCTTTCCTTTGAATTTTCTTCTTGCAAGAGCTTTCCCGATTAACGTTCCCATTATAATAACGATAACACCTGATATCGTAGCAACTTTAAGCGACAACCAGATCGGGCTTAGAAATTCTTGCATAAATGCATTATTTAATTGTAAATCCATATTCTTCAAATACCTTTAAGGCTTCATCGCTTTGGACATAGTCAAAAAAGCCTTTTGCCGTTTCATACTGGTCAGAATCCTTGATTATTCCGACCGGATAAATAATAGGTGTATGTGTCTTGGCATCAAGAGAGGCAACAATATCTATTTTTTCCGAGGTGAGGGCGTCCGTTTGATACACGAGTCCAGCCTCAACATTCTCGGTTTCAACATAGGATAAAACTTGCCGAACATCCTTTGCGAAAATGATATTTGATTCCAGCTCATCCCATAAATCCATCTCTTCCAGCGCTTCTTTCGCATATTTTCCCGCAGGCACGGTTTCAGGTGTACCGATGGAAATGTTACTTATCCCCGTTTTTATAAGATCCTTAAATTCCCTAATTGTTTGGTCCCCCTTTGGAACAATTAATACTAATTCATTTCCAAGCAGGTCTACCCCGTCTTCTTCGGCAATCATTCCATCTTCAACTAAACGCTCAAACTTATCTTCAGCTGCTGAGAAAAATAGATCCACTGGTGCACCTTGAGAGATTTGCTGTTGCAGTGAACCCGAGGCTCCGTAATTAAAGGTCAATACTACTTCTGAATGTTCCTCTTGAAACGCCACTTGAATTGTATCTAACGCCTCTTTCAAACTTGCTGCCGCAGAAATCGTTAACTCAACATTTCCAGCTACTCCCTCGTTTTCTCCGTCTGCAGAGTCTTGGGCAGAATTACTAGTATTAGAACATGCGACTAATAATAGAAATATGAATAAAAGATTACTAATGAAATAAATTCGTTTTTGCATATTCTATTGCCACCTTCCGAACATTTACCATTTATTATATCCTATTATATTAACTAACGCCGAGAATAAAAATCTCCTGATGGGGGAACATCAGGAGATTTTTCTAATTATAAATTCGGTTTCAACAAAACTCGAGGAATGACAAGCACTATAGCACTACTTTTTCCAAATTGTATTTTTCTGCTCTTGTTCATTCACAACAAGTTGAAATACATCCGGTCGCGCATAATGACCAACTACATCAAAGTCAAATTGAGCTTCTGCAATTTTTCCAAGGTCTATATCCGCGTATAAAATTTCTTCTTTACCAAGCACAGGCTCTACTAAAAATTCGCCTAGTGGGTTCACAATACAACTTCCACCCCGCGTCATTTCATTTGGCAAACCTTCAAATTCCTTACGAGATGAAATATCCTCAGGATACATATCTTTCGTGGAATATTGATTACATGACAGAACAAAGCATCTCCCCTCAACTGCAATATGTCGCATTGTTGAGAACCAAGTATCTCTCCCATCTGCGGTTGGCGCAATATAAATCTGTACCCCCTTCTCATACATTGCAGCACGAGCAAGTGGCATGTAATTTTCCCAACAAATAAGCGAACCAATCCTTCCATATGGGGTATCAAAAACGGGAAGTGTACTGCCATCTCCTTCTCCCCAAATCAGTCGCTCCGAACCAGTCGGCTTTAATTTTCGATGCTTACCGAGTAATTCTCCGTTTGGCCCGAAAAATAATGCCGTACAGTATAAAGTTCCTTGACTTGATTCGTTTTCCTTTTCAATCACGCCTATCACTACATATGCTTTTGCCTTTCTCGCTGCTTTTCCAATCGCCTCTGTTTCCACACTAGGTACGGTAATTGAATTATCCCAATACCTAAAAAAGTCTTCCCGTCCTTCGTCAGACCGTGATCCTACCACAGCCCCAAAGGACATCCCTCTCGGATATGCCGGAATGAAAGCTTCCGGAAAAACAATAATTTTTGCATTTTCTTGACCCGCTTCTTCAATTAAACGAATCGTCTTTTTTACTCCCTCCTCTTTATCCATAACTACAGATCCAGCTTGAACGACTGCTACTTTATACGGATTGTCTTTCGCCATTGTAATCATCCTTTCGTGTACTCTCAGAAGGGAAATAAATTTCCACCATTTCCCTATGATGTTTATATTTATCCTCTTCATTGCTATCTACTGTTAGCATACTAACAACCAAAAAGGTGATAGTTCCTAAAATAAAACCAGTTGTGGCCGGTCCAAACGGTAATGGAGATCCGAAAATATAGATAAGAACTAGTGCCGCTTCCCCAACCAGAATTGATGAAATTGCTCCAGCCAATGTTCCTTTCCTCCAAAATAATGGTCCAATTGCTGCTGGAACTAATTGTAAGACAATCCCGTAACCTAATGCTGCAACCGGAATGAGAAATCCTTGGGCGGCCGGAATAAACGCAAAAATTACAACAATTAACGTCATCAATAAGACTGTAATTTTACTTATAAATGTTGTGCGCTCAGGTGATACATCTTTATCAATAAAACGTACGTAAATGTCATTAACGAGCAAGCTCGCTGATGATAATAGGGCACTATTTATTGTCGAAATCCCAGCAGCAATTACCGCAGCTACAACGATAGCACCAAAGATAGGTGCATAAGATGAAAAGAATAAAGGGATAATCGTATCACTATTTTTTAAACTCAATCCTGGTACAAGGCCAGGAGTGTGTGCTAGCATCCCGATAAACAATGCCCCAAGTGCCATCAACCATGAATTCCAGAAAGGGGTTATAATTGACGTTTTCGCCAAGATCATCGGGGATTTAGCGGAATAGAATTTCTGCCACATATGTGGCATAATCCAAAAACCAAACATTAACCCGACAGCCGTTTCCGCTATACCCGAGAAATCTCCTTTATTAACCAGAATATCTGGAGCCACAGACTGCAACTTTACAAAGGCATTAAACCCACCCGCACTATAAATGAAAATGAGCGTGATCATAAGTAATGTAGTACCGAAGAAAAAGCCCATAAATGTATCTGCCCACGCTGCACCCCGACCACCACTCAGCGTTACAATAATCCCGACAAAAACTCCCATTATTAATATTCCAATCCAATATGGAATTGCATTGTTCGTCAAGCTGCTCAATGAAAATGCTCCTCCAGTAATTTGAATCAACATATATGGAATGAGTCCTATCATTCCAACGAAAGCAAACAACAACCTCAAGAAAGGGCTTTCATAATACTTTTCCATCATATCTCCGGGCGTTACAAAGTTATGTTTACGACCGAGATACCAAATTCGCGATCCAAATAGCCAGATAAATAGTGCATGCACAACAGCCCAAGCGGCAAAAGCTGAAAACCAGACGCCATCCCTGTAGTGATTTCCAATGGAGCCAAGTAATGTCCATGTACTAAAGTAACTCGCCCCTGTAGTCATCGTCATTACAATTGTTCCAAGACTTCTATTCGCTAAGAAAAAATCACTTGGCGTTGCAATATTTGACTTTGAAGCTAAACCGCTAATCCAAAGTAAAATACCAAGAAAAAGAATTAACACAATTATCGTAATAACTACCTGACTCATACTTGGTCACTCTCCTCATCTTTTTGCATCACCCGTTCCACATTTAAAGCAAAAGGCTTGAAGAACTTAAAATAAATAACAAATATGATAACCGTATTGATTAGATTCAAGAAAAGCACCCATGCTAAAGGTTGAGGCAAAAAACCGATAAACTTCAATTCATTCATAACCCCAAAGTTAGGTAAAAATGTTAAGAAATAAATAATAAAGAAGCCGGTAATCCATATTGCGTGTTTTTTTCTCATGATATTTCTCCTTCCTTTAAGTTCCTGGATTCATCTAGCTCTTTAAAGGTTGTTGAATTAATTTTACATTCTGTAAATTATGAAGTAAAATACAAATTAGGAATTCAAATTATTCCTTTAAGGAATTGAATGAGGGAGATAATATGCAATTAAGGTCATTAGAAGTTTTTGTAACGGTAGCTGAACACGGAAGTTTTACAAAAGCCGCTGAAGCACTGTACATCGGTCAACCAGCCTTGAGTAAAACCATCCAAAAATTGGAACAGGAATTGGACGTACCATTAATTGATCGATCAAGCAGAAAAATTCAATTAACCAACGAAGGGAAATTACTTTATCACGAAAGCAAAAACATTCTAGAAAAAATCTCCATCATTCCAGTAGCCTTAAATAAAATTTCCCAGGAAATTATCGGAGAATTAAAAGTTGGTATTCCACAAATCATTGGATCTGTTTTTTTCCCGGAAGTGGCTTATCAATTTTTAAAAAGATATCCGAAAGTAATACTTCAAACGGAGGAACACGGGGGTGTCATAGTAGAAAACCTTGTATCACATGGAGACTTAGATGTCGGGTTTGTTGTGCTTCCTGCTGCCAACACACTAGATGCCGAACTCATTTATCAAGACGAATTCATCGTTTGCGTTTCATCATCCCACCCGCTTTCTAAAGTAAATGAAATCCGTCTAGCAGATTTGAAAGATGAAAAGTTCATCTTCTTTGATAAATCTTTTGCATTATACAACCTTATAAGAAATCATTGTCTGGAAGCAGGTTTTTCACCTGATATCGCCTTTCACAGCACGCAATGGGATTTAATATTGGAACTCGTTTCTGCACAACTTGGAATAGCAATCATCCCTAAGAAACTTAGTATGAAATTAAATGGTGTAGATATAGTAGATTTACGTATAAAAGACACAAAAATGAGTTGGGATATAGGAATCATCACTAAAAAGGGTGCTTACCAATCCCCCGCCCTAAAAGAATTCGTTAATATCGTCAAAGAAATTTATAGCATCTAAAATTGTTTAAAATCCAACCTATGCCTATCAAGAATACAAAAAACATCAGCAAGAAATTCGCTGATGTTTTTTGTATTAAGCTTAACCATTAAATGAAATCCACCTAAAACACTATCGTCTTATTCCCATGCACAATAATCCGGTCTTCCAAATGCCACTTCACCGCTCGTGCAAGCACACTACGCTCAATCGCTTGTCCAATCTTCTTCATCGCTGCCACATCATCACGATGATCCACGCGGCCGATATCCTGTTCAATAATTGGACCTTCATCCAAATCATCCGTCACATAGTGCGACGTCGCACCGATCATCTTCACACCCCGATTAAACGCACGCTCATATGGATTTGCACCAATAAACGCTGGTAAGAAGGAGTGGTGGATATTGATAATTTGGTTATTGTACTCTTTCACAAAATCAGGCGTTAGAATCTGCATATAACGTGCAAGAATTACGAGATCCACATCATACTGCTTTAGAATCTCTTTTTGTTGCGCTTCCGCCTGGGTACGAATATCCTTGTTTGCTGGAATATAGTGGAACGGAATGCCACGGGATTCTACCATCGCTCTTACAACTTCATGGTTACTGACGACAACAGCAATATTCGCCATCAAGTCACCGCTCTCCCACTCCCACAAAAGTTCGAGCAGGCAATGCGGCTCTTTTGAAGCGAAAATTGCTACGTTCTTCAGCTCATGCACGTACATGATATCATAGTGCATATCGAATTTTTCAGCGATTGGAGTGAAATCCTTTTCCAAATCTGCTTTTTTATCCATCAAACCCGGACATTCGAATTCAATCCGCATGAAGAACTGTCCACCCTCTGGATCTAGGGTATATTGGTCTGATGTTACAATATTTGCCCCATGTTCATAAAGAAACTGGGATACTGTAGCGACAATTCCCGGCTGATCCGGACAACGGATTAGTAGACGTGCCCGATTTTCATTATCTTTTTGATACGCTTGAATTTTCTCCTCTGTATAGGTATGCATATATGTTCCTCTTCTCATCTAATTTTACCGTTATTACCTACTTTATGAAACTCAGATAAAAGCGTCAAGTAAATAAACAAAACAAGTGAGAAAGCGCCTGTCAGCACAACGTTTTAGTTTCAATAAAACGCAAGGTGCGACAGGCGCTTATTCAACTCCAGACAACCGCAATTATTTTTAATGGCTGGTCTCCTGTGTTAACCAAGCCGTGACTCCCGCCTTTCGTAATAAGGCAGAGATCACCTTTCGACACGACATGTTTTCCTTCATCATCCTGGAAGTTGCCAGTTCCTTCAATAATATAGTAGGCTTCCGCATCTTTATCATGCAGATGGAAACCAATCGAGCCTCCAACTGGTATGCTGACTTCTGCAAACATATCAAGACCAGCAATCTGATCTTCTTTTGTCAATTTACGAGATATATCCACGACACCATTTCCACCATACATATTTTCCAATGATTCTACCGTATCTGAACGTTTAATCATCTTATCACCCTTTAATTAAAAAGACTTGGCAGGAATGTAGAAATACTTGGTACAAAAATAATTAATAAAATAACAACAACAAGAATACCAATTACATGTAAAATATAAGGCAAGGTATCTTCAATCCCCATATTCCTATCCGTCACACTTGCTCCGGCAATTAAAGACAAACCTACTGGAGGCGTTACGTTCGCCAGTGCGAAGTTCATAATGAGCACCATTCCAAAGTGAATCGGATCAATTCCGTACTCCATCGCAATGGGCATGAATACTGGGCTCAGTAAAATAATAAGTGATGTTACTTCTGTCAACATCCCAAGAATGAGGAGGATAACCGACACAACTAATAAGAATTGCAGTGGCGTATTTGCAAACTGCAAGAAAAATTCTGAAATCATTGCAGGAATTTTATTTACCGTTAATACATATGTAAATGCATTCGCAACGGAGATAATTATTAAAATCGTTGCTGACGTTACTGCTGATGAAGCCATGGTTTTTTTAAACTTGGTAAATGTAAGTTCTTTGTAAAACATTGACAAGATAAAGCTGTACACAACAGCAAGTACTGCCGCTTCCGTAGCCGTCGCAAATCCGCTGAAAATACTTCCCAAAATAAAGATTGGTGTTAACAGCGGGAAGAATGCTTTCAGACTAATTCTAAAAAACTCTTTTCCTGTCATTGAAGGGGGCTTGTCCGCACCAAAGCCTTTCTTCCTCGACATAAAAGCGACGTAAATACAGAGAAGCACAGTAAGTACAATCCCCGGCAAGACACCCGCGATAAATAGATCTCCTATTGAAATATTTGCTGTAATTCCAAGGATAACCATTGTAATACTTGGCGGAATAATCAGCCCAAGCACCCCTGCCGGTCCAATAATACTTGCGATAAACGAATTGCTATATTTCTCTTCTTTCAGTCGCGGTACTAGAACTGAACCGACCGCATACGTCGTTGCAACTGTTGAGCCGGATACCGTTCCGAACAACGCACTTGTTACAACGGTTGTCATGCCTAGCCCCCCAGTTAAACGACCGACAAAGGCCCGAGCAAACTCCATTAACCTGCGGGTCAGGCCACCTTCTCCCATGATGTTCCCGGCCAAAATAAATAGTGGAATAGCAAGATAAGAGAAATTATTTACACCAGCAAACATTCGCTGTACAAGTATTTCTAGCGGAACATTTCCGAAAATCATCAATCCCGCACTAACAATACCAAGGATAAAAGCGATTGGCATTCCTAAAAATAGAAGTCCAAAAAAGATTGCTAGAATCAAAATAATCATACGCTTGGTTCCCCCTCTCCTGTAGGACTAAACATGTCTGTAATAATAAAATAAATGGAAAAGAGAGAACTAAGCGGAATCGCCAAATAGAATAATCCCATCGGCAACTGGAGCGTCGATGATGTTTTTGCCATAGCCATCATTGTTAATCCGAATCCATAGTAGACTAAAACCCCAAAGAAAAGAATCGTTAGAACATGAACAGAAAAATAAATAATTCTTTGCAGCTTCGGCTTTGCTCGTTTCACGAAAAATGTCACAGCTAAATGCATTTTTTCATAGATTGCTAAACTCGTACCTAAAAAGGTAAGCCAGACAACTAATAAACGAGCAAGTTCATCTGCCGCCGGGAAAGAAATACCCATCATTCTTGTAACGACTTGCAGAAACACAATTATTGTTAATCCAGTAATTGCTATTACACATAAGTAAACTAATATCTTTGCTATGATTTCTTTTGCTTTCATAGGTACCTCTTCCCCTTATTTTTCTAATGGTGCATAAAATGAAACTTCATTCGGTGGGGAATTCCTCCCCCCCACTGAATGTTAGTTGAACAGAATCAGGTATTTACGGGCTGTATATCCTCCACTTAACATTTTGGTTTTCCCTCTTGTTTAGAGGTGGGGGGATTACAGACCGTTAATACGTGATAAAAGAATAAAGGAAGAGAACTTTATCCCTCTTCCTCATCACTTACCAGCCAGACGCCTTGCGATAAACATCCATCATTTCCTCGCCAAAAACGTCTTCTTCCCATTTCTCATATACTGGCAGCATTTGTTCACGGAATGTCTCTATGTTCACATCTTCATTCACTTGCATCCCTTGACTTTTTAGTTCTTGGATATACGCTTCCTCTTGTTCATCATTTTTTGCGTTCACTTCTTCTTGAATCCGTTCTGCTTCCGCTAAAATGATTTCCTGATCTTCTGAAGAAATTTCTTCCCACACATCCGTCTTCACAACGAGCATAACCGTGTTATAAAAATGTCCAGTCAAAGAGAAATAGTCCTGTACTTCATAAAGCTTCGGTAAAACAATATTTGCGAGCGGATTTTCCTGAGCATCAATCGCACCTTGTTGAAGCGCCCCGTACACTTCACTGAACGCCATTACAGTAGGCATTGCACCCATTTGCTCAAACGCGTCAATCCGAAGTTTTGTCTCCGCAACTCGAATATTAAGACCATCCATATCTCGAGGCTCCACAATCGGCCCCCGATTATTTGTAATATGCCTGTAACCCCATTCCAGATAGCCAATTTTTGTCATCCCTTGTTCGGCCATAATGTCTGCGAGATACTCACCAAATTCTCCTTTATAAGCTGCCCGCGCATGGTCGATGTCCTTCCACATATACGGCAGATCTTCAATCGCCATTCGCATATCCAGCGCCTGCATCGAGCCAACCATAATTGCTGCCGAATCCATAGCACCTAACTGCACTTGTTCAAGCATCTCTGTTTCCGAACCGAGCAAACTATTCGGATAGATATCAAATACGATGCGACCATCTGTTTTTTCTTCAACCTCCGCTGCCATATCTTCAATCAAATCAGATGCTGGTGTGCCTTCTGTTAAGGCATGCCCGAGCTGAAGTGTAACTGTATCAGCTTGATCGGCATTCGCGTTAGAACAAGCTGATAGTATAATGAACAGCGAACCAGTTAATAAAACTATCTTCCATTTATTCATAACATTCACTTTCCCCTCTTTTGTAGAAAACGAACGACCAGAAAGCATTAATCCTATGTATTACAAGCTGAAAATTAACGTTTGTCTATCATTTAATTTAGTGTGCTGAAATATTAGTATACTGTATACTACAATACATAAATATAAAAGTCAATACCATTTGAATAAACAGAAAACACTATATAAATAACATTTTACAGCCATGATCCTGCATTTAACGGAGTCAAATTTATTTCTTGAGTTTACAAAATATTTTATTTAATGTATGATAATGACTAAACCTGTATACTGTATACAAGACCCGCACACGCACAGCTTTAGAATAAAGGAGATAAAATACATGCTAAGCAAAATAAACGCTCGCGTAAAAAAGATTTCCGTACCAGGCATTCGTGTCTTTGCAAATAAAGTCAATGAATATGAAAACGGCATCAATTTTACGATCGGTGAACCTGACTTTCCAACACCCGAAAATGTAAAACAAGCTGGAATAGAAGCGATAAAAAACAACTTAACCGGCTATTCCCACAATGCTGGGCTATTAAACGTCCGCCAAGCGGTCTCACGCTTTTTTGAGGAAACGTATCATTTTTATTACGATCCAGCAAATGAAATTGTTATAACAAACGGTGCTAGTGAAGCAATTGATTCGGTGTTGCGTACCATTTTAGTAAGTGGAGATGAAGTCATCTTGACCTCCCCGATCTACTCTGGATACGAATCGATTATCCATCTAAATGGCGCAAAGTCTGTCACAATCGATACGACAGACACTGGATTCGTTCTCGATCCCGAACGTTTGGAACAAGCACTAACAGATAAAACGAAAGCAATTATCCTTAACTATCCATCGAATCCGACCGGAGCCACACTTAGCCGCGAACAGATGGAAGGAATTGTTGCTGTTTTAAAAAAACATGATATTTTTATTATTTCTGATGAGATTTATAGTGAAAACACATTCCATAGCAAACATTGTTCGTTCGCTTCTTTCCCGGAGATCCGTGAGCAATTATTTCTCATCCACGGACTATCGAAATCCCATGCAATGACAGGCTGGCGCATTGGTTATGTGCTCGGAAGTAAAAATTTAATGGAGCATGTATTGAAAGTACATTTAAACAACTCGATTTGTGCTTCCCTACCAAGTCAATACGCAGCAATCGAAGCACTTACAGCTGCAAAGGAAGCACCTGCTGAAATGAACAAGGCTTACATCGAACGAAGAGATTTTGTATACAAGCAGCTAAAGGAAATGGGACTTGAGACAACACTCCCGACCGGAGCGTTTTACTTTTTCCCATCGATTCAATCAACTGACTTAACTTCAATGGAATTTGCGACCAAACTATTAGAGAACGAACAGGTTGCCGTCGTTCCAGGAAGTTCATTCACAGGGAATGGTGAAGGATTTATTCGAATTTCTTACGCTAATTCAATGGAAAATTTACAAGAGGGCCTCGCAAGGATAGAGCGTTTCCTTAAGAAATAATGGAAGGAAAAGGAGAAAAAGATGAAAAAAGTAGTTCAACGTGAAACCCTGTCTGATCAAGCATACCGGATTATTAAACAAGCGATCACGGATGGGAGATTGAAAGATAAAGAATCGTTGCCAGAAGAAAAGCTCGCAAAAGATTTGGGAATCAGCCGCACCCCGCTTCGTGACGCCTTTGCACGACTCGCGGCAGAAGGACTGATCATTCAACAAAAGGGAGCACCGGCAATCGTTGCTAGCTTTACGAAAAAGAATTCTCTTGAATATATGGAACTCCGTAGTTTACTTGAGGTATACAATATTGAAAAGGTAACGGTAAAAATGAGTGACGAGATGATTGAAAAATTGCAGGAAAATCTAGCAAGCCAGCGCACAGCAATTAATGAAAATAAGTATAACGAGTTTATTGAGCTTGATCGTGATTTTCATCTACTGTTGGCAGCTTGCAATGACAATGAGGAAATAAAAAAAGTCATTCATCGCATGAATACTGGTGTTAACCGAGCATTTCTTATTCTATCAAGCACCGTTCCTAAGAGTGCGGAGGATGCTTACAAGGAACATCAAGAAATTTTGCAAGCATTAGAACAAAAGGATGTCGTTACAGCGAGGAACAGTATGCTTGTTCATATGAGCAATGTTAAAAAACGTTTTTTAAGCTACTATGACCACGCGGAAAATAAGAATTAGCCTATACAGGGAGGTATCTATCATGCTTTGGCAAACGGAACAACAATTGGAAGATTTACTATGTGAAGTTGTTAGCTGGGATAGTCGGACTGGAACAGAAGGGGAAATCCAGTTTGCTGAAAAAATAAAAGGTAAGCTGCTCGAGTTAGAATACTTTAAGGAAAGGCCCACTCTCATTCAATTTCATGATGCAGGAAAAGAACGAAATGCCGTAACAGCTTTATACAAACAAGAAAACATCAAAAAAACAATCGTACTCATTAGCCACTTCGACACGGTACATACAGAGGAATTCGGTGCACTTGCTGATTTAGCTTTACAACCACAGGAACTAACGAAAAAATTTAAAGAAATGCTTGATTCGTTACCAGAAGATGTACGATGTGACGTTACATCCGGTGATTATTTGTTCGGGCGCGGTACGATGGATATGAAGATGGGTATCGTTCTGCACCTTCATCTGCTTGAGCAAGCCATTCATGAAAAGTGGCCAGTTAACCTGCTCCTTGTCACCGTTCCCGATGAAGAAGTGAATTCGAGCGGTATGCTTGCCGCGGTTAAAGGACTTGTAGATACCCGAGAGCGTTATGATTTAAATTACACCCTATTTTTAAACAGTGAACCGAGTTTTTCCATGCAGCCACAAGACGAGCAGTATTATATTTATTCCGGAACGATTGGAAAAATCATGCCCTCAGCGCTTTTTTATGGGCGAGAAACCCATGCCGGCGAACCTTTGCAAGGAATCAATGCACACTATATGGCTAGTTTTTTGACGAAGAAAATGGAATATAATCAAGCGTTCAGCGAGGAAATATACGGCGAGCGCACACCGCTTCCGCTTTGCTTAAAAACCTATGATTTGAAAGCGGATTATTCCACACAGACATCCAACCACGTCGCAGCGCTTTACAACGTCTTTTTAATGAAACGAAATGCGAAAGAGACGATGATTTCTTTTCGCGAAGTCGCAACAGAGGCTATGAGGGAATGCGCAGAAGAATACAGACGTGTGTTAGCAAGGGAAGAAAATAGTGAGGAGCACTTCAACATAGGTGTATGGGAATATGAAGAACTATTAAATTATGCTAGAGATAAACTTGGCAAAGAAAAGACTGAGGAAATAATTAAAGAAACCGTCGCACTTCCCAATTTGGACCAGCGAGAAATTTCCATGAAAGTATGCGATCAAATGATAGCTCATTGCCAAGAAATTGCACCAGCATGCATTTTATTCTTTGCTCCGCCTTATTATCCGGCAATAAATTCTTCAGATGACCCGCTCGTTCAGGAGAAAATTCTGTTAACGAAGCAGCTGCTTCAAGATCATTTTAATGTAAAGGCGGAGCAAGTGCATTATTTTAATGGCATTTCTGATTTGAGTTATGTGAATTACGATAAGGATGATAAAGGCTGGGAATCTTATCAAAATAATACACCAGTTTGGGATTACTTATATACAATTCCATTTGATGAAATGCAGAAGCTCCAAGCACCGGTCTTAAATATTGGACCATTCGGGAAAGATGCCCATAAATTGACGGAGCGGCTTCATAAGCAAAGTGCTTTTGTGCATATCCCTTTTGTTTTGCGGAAGGTGGTGCAGACTATGTTTGATGGAGTGACTGCTGGAGTAGGAAA
>NZ_JAXHDC010000039.1:0-31570 GCF_037072045.1 Oceanobacillus sp. MO10714A
TTCCAGCGCCGATGGTAGTTGAGACTTTGTCTCTGCAAGAGTAGGACGTTGCCAGGCAGATTTTAATTATTATGCATGAATCATAATTGCATATTTTCTATTATCGCGGGGTGGAGCAAAGCCGTAACATCATCGAGAAACATCTCTGAATAGGCTTTGTGAGGAGTGTAAGCTTCTCCGAATTATCCCAAGACACGACGAACAGTCCTTTATTCCTTTATTATGCATGAATCACAATTGCATATTTTCTATTATCGCGGGGTGGAGCAGTCCGGTAGCTCGTTGGGCTCATAACCCAAAGGTCGCAGGTTCAAATCCTGCCCCCGCAACCAAATAACATTTAATTTTTTAAAAAAATAAAATTAGGGTCCGGTAGTTCAGTTGGTTAGAATGCCTGCCTGTCACGCAGGAGGTCGCGGGTTCGAGTCCCGTCCGGACCGCCATTACACATAGTTTATTTGCACAGGATTTCGAATAAGAAATCTTGTTTTTTTGTTTTTAAGTAATTTATCGAAAATATATCGTTAATGAGGGCGTAAGAAACATCTCGAATATTTCTTTTTACATCGTATTTTGCTATGATAGATAATGTAAATAGATGAAAAGGTGAAGGCTATGGACGAGTTTTCCTTAATAGAAGCGATTAAACAAAAACAAAAAACATACAAGCAAGCATCCTTGCAACGGGGGATTGGAGACGATACCGCTGTTTTCCGTGAGGCAGCCGGGGAGCTTGCAATTTCTGTAGATACATTTGTTGAAGGAGTTCATTTTACGGAAAAAACGACGGATCTTTTTCGATTAGGTTACCGTGCGTTGGCTGCAAATTTCAGTGATCTTGCCGCAATGGGCGCGTTACCTATGTATTATTTAGTTTCGATTGTTGTACCGCACAGAATGAAAGAGTCGAAGCTGAGTGAAATATTTAATGGAATGAAACATTTGGCTGATCGTTATAATGCTGATTTAATTGGCGGTGATACGGTATCGGGTAATGAGCTTGTTTTATCTGTTACAGTTATTGGTCAAATCGAACAGGGGAAAGCCAGATATAGAAATCTGGCGGAAGTGGATGATATTGTATTTGTCACAGGAACGTTAGGTGATTCCCAGGCAGGTTTATATATTTTGCAACATGACTTGGAGAGTGTCCATAGGCAGTATTTCATTAACAGACATCAACTTCCTGTTCCTAGGATAGCTTTTGCTAGTTCGCTTGGGAGTATAAAGCGATTAGCATTAAATGATATAAGCGATGGTCTTGGCAATGAGGCTTATGAGATTGCTGAAGCGTCTCATGTTTCGATTATCTTGGATGATAAAAAAATACCCGTTCATCCCGGGCTTGCTGCATTTCCCATGGGACTTCAGGAAAAGTGGAAGTATTTTGGTGGGGAAGATTTTGAACTTGTCGGTACGGTTGCAAAAAAGGATTGGCAGACAGTTCAACAGGTAGCGGAAAAATTAAATCTTCAAGTGACTGAAATTGGTCATGTGATTAATAAAGATGAGCATGCTGTATATCTTAAGAAGAACGGGAATATGACCAAGTTGCAAAAAGAAGGATATACACATTTAAAGTAGGTGGAACATTTGAGTGTGGTAGAATTAATTGCCCATTCCCATGAAGAAACAGAAAAGATTGCGATGAAGCTCGCTAATTTTTTACGACCAGGTGATACACTTACCTTAGAAGGTGAGTTGGGCTCTGGAAAAACAACTTTTACTAAAGGGTTGGCAAAAGGACTTGGGATTACACGTAATGTAAACAGTCCTACATTTACAATCGTTAAGCAATATAAGGGAAGAATTCCTTTATATCATATGGATGTATACCGGTTGGAAGATTCAGATGAAGATATCGGATTTTCGGAATACTTTCATGGTGACGGCGTTTCTGTTGTTGAATGGGCGAAGTTTATTGAAGACTATTTACCTGAAGAACGCTTGGAAATTAATATTGAATATACGGATGATGACCAAACAAGGAAATTGAAGTTAAAAGCGTTTGGTGATCATTATAGTAGCATCTTACATGAGATGAAGGATTAGGGGTAACCAAAATATGAATTTACTTGTCATTGATACATCAAATCATGTCCTCGGCGTTGCCATCATGAAAAACGATCAGGTGATTGGGCAAATCATGACAAATTTGACGAAAAACCACTCGGTTCGGTTAATGCCAGCAATTGATAAGTTGATGGCAGAAGTGGGGATGCGTGTCGAAGAATTAGACCGGATAGCCGTTGCGAAAGGTCCGGGCTCTTACACTGGAGTACGAATTGGCCTAACAACGGCAAAGACACTTGCCTGGGCGCTTGGGACTCCTGTTGTTGGTGTTTCAAGTCTAGAGGCACTCAGTTACCAGGGGCGTTTTTTTGACGGGTTAGTTTGCCCGTTTTTTGATGCGCGCAGGGGGCTTGTTTATACAGGAATTTATGAATGGGAGGGCGGAAACATAACGAATCCCGTTCCTGATCAGAACACCCCATTTGTAAATATCCTGGAAGATTTAAAGGAAAAAGGTAAATCTGTATTATTTTTAAGTCCAGATGTTTCGGCATTTAAAGAACAAATTATAGAAACAATGGGCGAGCTAGCTGTGATTCCAGAAGGTCCTTACCATATAACTAATCCAGCCCATCTTGGCCTTGCAAGTATGACGATGGAGCCGGATAATATTCATGGACTTGCACCGAATTACTTACGTTTGGCCGAGGCGGAAGCGAACTGGTTAAAACAACAAAAGGAAAAAGAAAGCAATGACTAAAATTACGATACGAAAAATGGAAATTGAAGACGTACCCGGTGTACTGGAAGTAGAGAAATCTTCCTTTCCTGTTCCTTGGACATCGGATATCTTTTATCATGAATTAACAGATAATAGGCATGCTTTATATTTTGTTGTCGATTATGATGGTGAGGTTATCGGTTATGCCGGGATGTGGATTGTCATTGATGAGGCACAAATCACAAATATTGCTATTCTACCTGAGTATCGCGGGAAGAAGCTAGGTGAACAATTATTCCATCACCTGATGATGACGGCAATTCGTGTTGGGGCCGTGCAGCTTTCGTTAGAAGTGCGGGTTTCCAATGTAGTGGCACAAAAAATGTACCGTAAATTCGGGCTTCTTCCTGGAGGCATCCGAAAGAATTACTATACAGATGATCAGGAAGATGCACTTGTAATGTGGGTGAGTTTAAAATGAAAAATGATAAAATTATCTTAGGTATCGAGACGAGCTGTGACGAAACTGCGGTTGCTTTAGTAAAGAATGGGACGGAAATACTTTCAGACGTTGTTGCTTCTCAAATTGAAAGCCATAAACGTTTCGGTGGAGTTGTCCCAGAGATAGCTTCTCGCCATCATGTGGAACAGATGACGATGGTACTTGAAGAAGCGATTGAAGAAGCGAAAGTGGAATGGGAGGATATTGATGCAATTGCAGTAACGGAAGGGCCTGGACTTGTCGGTGCCTTGCTTGTAGGTGTCAATACTGCAAAAGCACTTGCCTTTGCGAAACAAAAGCCTTTAGTCGGGGTCCAGCATATTGCGGGACATATTTATGCGAATCGATTCGAGCGGGAATTTGAATTTCCATTGCTTGCCTTAATCGTTTCTGGTGGTCATACAGAACTTGTTTTAATGAAGGAACATGGCGATTTTAAACTGATTGGCGAGACACTCGATGACGCCGCTGGAGAAGCTTATGATAAGGTTGCAAGAATGTTGGATTTACCATATCCAGGCGGGCCAGAGATCGACCGGTTAGCTGCTCTAGGGGAGGAAACAATCGATTTCCCGCGGGCGTGGCTCAGTGAGGACAGCTATGATTTCAGTTTCAGTGGATTAAAATCTGCTGTTATCAACAAGATTCACAATGCGAAACAACGCGGAGAAACATTAAAGAAAGAGGATATTGCAGCAAGCTTTCAGGCGAGTGTGATTGAAGTGTTAACCACAAAAACATTGCGTGCTGCCAAGGAAAAAAACGTGAAGCAAGTAATTGTCGCAGGCGGGGTTGCAGCAAACCGTGGCTTGCGTGCAGAAATGCAAACCCAGTTCGAACGAGCAGAAATTCCACTATTAATTCCACCGTTATCGTTATGTACGGATAATGCTGCAATGATTGCTGCTGCAGGAACCATTGCTTTTGAACAAGGAAAGCGGGACTGCCTTGATTTGAACGCCAATCCCTCTCTCGAGCTTATATAACTGTGGAGTTTACTCGCTCTTATTCACAGCCTTGTGGATATAATGTTGAAACCTTTGTATGACGCTGTTCGTATTGTGAATAAAAACAGGATAAAAAAGCATATTTTTTGTGGATAATGTGGATGGCTTTGTTGATGACCATTGTGAACAACTTTATTCTTTCAAAAGTGTGTGGATAATAGTTGGGGAAAGATAGATTTTAGAAAAGAAGTATGGTGAAGCAGCTATGACAAAAAAACAGTCCTACTTTGTGCAAGCCGATTTATTGATTTTAATCGTTTTATTTATGGTGACAAGTCTTATTGCGATATACAATGCAGCTCAGTTTGAACAATATGCAGAAGAGAATTTTGTTATGAAGCAGATTGTCTGGTTCTCTGTAGGACTACTGTTTGCTGTATCGGTACAATTTTTGGATATGGAACAATTGTATAAGGGTGCCGTATATATATATGCTGCTGGTATTTTAGCATTAGTTATTTTATATGTGAGCCCATCTTCCATCGCTTATTCGGTAAATGGTGCGAAAAGCTGGTTCAACGCAGTAATACCAGGAGTATCCATTCAACCGGCTGAATTCGTTAAATTGACGACGATATTATATTTATCGGTTGTGATTAGTAAACATAAGCAAAAATTTGAAGAGAGCACGTTAAAGTCAGATACGATGCTCTTACTGAAAATGGTTGGGGTTACGCTGCTTCCAGTCGGCTTGATTATGTTGCAACCCGACTTTGGTACAGCGATGGTTTATTTATTCATTCTCGGGATGATGATCATTTTTGCTGGGATCAGCTGGAAGATCATTCTTAGTCTAGTAGCGATTGTTGGTACATTTTTAAGTGGTTTACTTATCTTTATCGTACAATTTCCGGCACTAGCTAAATTGATTGCAGGTCCGAGCAGACATTATCAAATCGACCGTATTCTGACGTGGTTTGATCCCACCCAGTCAACTGAATCGGCCAACTGGCATTTTGACCGGGCCTATATGGGACTTGGTTCTGGACAATTAACAGGGAAAGGCCTTGGTGGGGCAGAAGTATATTATCCGGAAGCGCAGACTGATTTTATTTTCTCCATCATCGGAGAGACATTCGGATTTATTGGCGGTTCTTTCGTGATTCTTTTATACTTTCTATTGCTTTATAAGCTCGTAACACTGGGCTTAAATATGTATAAGTTTGTTTCATTCGCTTCGTATTTCTGTTTTGGCTTCTTGAGTTTGATACTTGTCCATGTGTTTCAGAACATTGGTATGACAATCGGAGTTATGCCAGTAACAGGTATTCCATTGCCACTCATTAGTTATGGTGGAAGTTCCGTGATGGCAACAATGCTTGGAGTGGGACTCATTTACCGGATTGCTGTGGAATATACGATACAGAATGATTATTTATTTAAATAAAAAATGAGCACTCTCCAAGAGAGTGCTCATTTTTTAATTCATAGGTGGCAGGAAAACGAAGAAGAATTGTTTTTTAACTCTTTCTCGTAGTTGTTTGCATCGTAATAAACACTTCTTCAATCCGATTTTCACCTATTTTCGTCGCTTTAAATTCAGCTTTGTTATAAGGGATGACAACTTCCTCATCAGAGGATGGTATATGTCCAAGTTCATGGATAAGAAATCCATTTAATGTATCAAACTCATGAATTGGTAATCCGATGGCAAGCATTTCATCCAATTGGTATAAGCCGATTGTACCTTTAACTACATACTCATTCGTACCGATTTCTTGGAATTCTTCGTTTGCTCCTAACTGTGTGTGGAAAAGAATGTCTTCACTTGAAATTTCTCCGACGATTTCTTCAATAATATCCTCGATCGTTACTAAACCTTCTGTCCCACCGTATTCATCGAGGACAATCGCAATATGGATATTTTGTTTTTTCATACTGGCAAACAATTCATCAATCTTGCGTGTTTCAATGACGAAATACGGTTTCCGCATGACTTTTTTTAAAGAAAAATCCGTGTGACTGAATTGATCAAGATAGCGGAATAGGTCTTTCACATGCAGGATGCCGATAATGTTATCCACATCCCCATCATAAATAGGTAATCTGCTGTATGGGTGCTCATTAATCTCCTTTATTGTTTCCTCTAATGTGGCCTCAACTGGTAGGGCTGCCATGTCAATCCGGTGGGTAATGATATTTGAGACACTTTTATCATTGAACTCAAAAATCCGGTTAATCATCGCTTTTTCTAACCGTTGAATTGTACCACGTTCACCCCCGACATCGACCATCATACGAATCTCTTCCTCGGTAATATCCTCATCCTTAGCATGCGGGTCAGCACCTAAGAGGCGAACAAACCCATTCGTTGAAAAGGTAAGGAATTTTACAAGGGGAGAAAAAATCGTAAATAAGCCGGTCAATGGTCTCGCCACCGCAAGAGATATTTGTTCCGATTTCTGCAGGGCAAGCTTCTTCGGTACAAGTTCACCGAGAACGAGCGTAAAGTAAGATAAAAGCATCGTAATCAGGATGACACTCACGGTGTTTAATGTCGAATAGGGAAGCGGTAAACCGAGTGTATTCAACCATGCGGTAAGTGGGCCTGCGAAGAAATCGGCCGCAAAGGCACTGGCAAGAAAGCCTGCCATTGTAATCCCAATTTGAATCGTGCTTAAAAAACGGCTCGGTTCAGAGATTAAATTAAATAACAGGATAAATTTCTTATGCCCAGCTTCTGCTTGCTGTTTTACTTTATTATCATTCAATCCGATTAATGCAATTTCAGAAGCGGCAAAAAATGCGTTAATTAAAATAAGAATAATAAGTGTCGTTATTGCTATTGTCATAAGGCCAACCTCCAGTTTCTATCCATCTTGTAAATTGGCCCATTCTTCCATTAGTTTTTCCAATTCTTGATTCATCCCATCAACTTTTTTCGTTAATTCTAATGCTTTTTCATGATCTTGGAAGACTTCAGGTTTCGTCATTTCCTCCTCGAGCCTTGCGATATCCAATTCTTTTTCTTCAATTGCTACTTCAAGCTGGGCTATTTTTCTTTCTTTTCTTCTGTTCTCACTTTGCAGCTGTTTTTCTTCCTGAAAGCTCCTGCGTCTGTTATCGATCTTTGGCTTGTCCGTTTTTTCCTTGGAAAGTTTAATGAACTCTTTTTCTTCTTCTATTTTTTCAAGATAGTAATCATAGTCCCCTAGGTATACTTTAATCCCGTTCTTGCTCATTTTCGCGACTTGGTCTGTAATGCGATTAATGAAATAACGGTCATGGGAAACAAAGAGGATTGTACCAGGATAGTCCATTAATGCTGCTTCCAGCACTTCCTTACTGTCGATGTCCAGATGGTTTGTCGGCTCATCAAGTATAAGCAGGTTAGCCTTTTGCATCATTAGTTTTGCCAGGGCGAGCCTCGCTTTCTCTCCACCACTTAACTGATCGACCGTTTTTAAAACGTCATCTCCACTAAATAAGAAATTGCCTAGTACCGTGCGGATATCTTTTTCCATTACAAGCGGGTATTCATCCCATAATTCCTGCAGGACTGTTTTATTGGAGGAAAGATTCGCCTGTTCCTGATCATAGTAGCCGATTTTCACATTTGTCCCCAGTTCAAAGGACCCGTTCGTTGCCTGGAGCTTGCCGATAAGAATCTTAAGTAAACTCGTTTTACCAACCCCGTTCGGTCCAATAAGGACAACCCGTTCGCCGCGGGTGAGGCGGAGGTTTGCTTGCTTGAAGGTATATTCATCTTCATCCGGATAGCGGAGGGAAAGGTCTTCTATTTTCAAGACATCATTTCCACTTCTTCTTTCTATATCGAAAGAGAAGGACATAGAAGCCTCGTCTCCAAGCGGTCTGTTCACCCGTTCCATTCGTTCAAGCTGTTTCCGTCTGCTTTGCGCCCGTTTCGTAGTAGAGGCACGGGCGATATTACGTTGGACGAAATCTTCCATCCGTTTAATTTCTGTTTGCTGCTTTTCAAATTCTTTCCGTTCCCGTTCGTAGTCGGCTGCTTTTTGTTCGAGAAATTTACTATATGTCCCGTGATATTTCTTCGTCTCATGTCTTGAAATTTCATAGACGAGGGATACGGTTTTATCAAGGAAGTAGCGATCATGGGAAACAATGACAACTGCTCCTGGATACCCGCTTAAATAGGATTCGAGCCAGCCTAATGTTTCAATATCTAAATGGTTGGTCGGTTCATCAAGAAGCAGGAGTTGTGGCTTTTGCAGGAGCAGCTTGCCGAGAGCGAGCCTTGTTTTTTGGCCGCCACTAAGTTCACTAATCATTGTATGGTAATCATAGTCCTGGAAATTGAGTCCATTCAATACTGCCTTAATCTCAGCTTCATACGTATAGCCGCCACCGGTCTCGTAAGCGTGCTGCAGGCGATCATACTCTGATAGTAAACTTTGATATTCATCATTTGAAAGCTTCTCAGTATCTTGCAATTTCTCTTCTATCTTCCGTAAATTCTCTTCTTGTTGTTTTAAATGGTCGAATACGGTGACAAGCTCATTCCAGATTGTCTTGCCGGATTTTAATTCCATATGTTGTGAAAGGTAGCCGATAGTAAGTTCTTTCGGCTTAATAAGTTCCCCGGTATCATAAGAAAGTTCGCCGGCCATTATTTTTAATAAAGTAGATTTCCCAGCCCCGTTTCTCCCAACAATTGCTATTCGATCAAGATCTTTAATTTCAAGTTTTACATTTGATAAAATGGTTTCCGAACCAAAGGATTTCGAAAGTCCATTCATTTGCATTAAAATCATACATTCACCCCATTATATGTATTGTAACGCAAAAAGCAGAAGAAGGAAATTATATGTGAAAATAATCACGACATTTCGCTCGTTTTCTGGTAGAATAGACATAAGTATAACTATTATTATCGTTATTAATGAAATGAGGAACAGATATGAGACAAAACAAAATACCACAAGCAACAGCAAAGCGGCTTCCGTTATATTATCGCTATTTAAATAATCTGAATCGACAAGGGAAAAAACGGGTTTCTTCAAAGGAACTATCAGAAGCAATCAAAGTTGACTCCGCTACAATCCGTCGTGACTTTTCATACTTCGGCGCTTTAGGAAAGAAAGGTTACGGCTATAATGTCGAATACTTGCTCGGATTTTTCCGCAGTACACTCGACCAACATGAAACGACAGAGGTTGCTTTAATCGGTGTCGGTAATCTAGGTACCGCCTTTTTAAATTATAACTTTACGAAAAATAATAATATCCAAATCAAAATGGCCTTCGATAGTGATGAAGAGAAAATCGGTCAAATTGTCGGGGGTGTTCCAGTTTACGGGATAGATGAAATGATGGAGAGAATTGAGGGAATCTCTGTCGCGATCCTCACTGTACCTGTATCGGAAGCTGATGTTATTACAGAAAAATTAGTTAAAGCAGGGATTGAAGGAATCTTGAACTTCACACCTGTTCGTATTACAGTACCGGAAGATGTGCGCGTTCATCATATCGATTTAGCGATTGAACTACAGGCACTTGTTTACTTTTTGAAGCATTATCCATTGCAATCAAAATAGAGCACACATAAAGTGAAACTTTATTCAGTGGGGAATTCCTTACCTCCCACTGAATGTTAGTTGAACAGAATCAGGTATTTACGGACTGTTTATCCCCTTTACATATTGGGCTTCCCTCATGTTTAGAGGTGGGGGTATTACAGACCGTTAATACGTGATAAAGAAACAAGAAAGATAGTGAAACGGGAGAAAATAGTAGGGGCGTGGGAAAACGTGTTGAATCGTAAAATATGGACAGGAGTATTGCTTTTACTCTCCTGTCTGTTTTTAGCAGCTTGCTCGAATAATACAGAGGAGAAAGAAACGGAATCAGAGCAAGAGGTTGAAGCAGGGGAGGATGTATTTTTTGCTGTCCTTGAGGATAATGTTGAAGCGTTGATGGCAAAGGACTTGGACGGTTATATGGAGACAATTCACGGGGAATCTCCTGCTTATGAATCAACAAAGGAGACGATCACTGAGTTCTTTGAGTATTCATTGGATATCGAGTTGGCAGATCTTGAGATGAAAGAACAATCTGAGGATGAAGCTGTCGTCCACTATACACAACGTACGATTGAAAAAGATTCAGGCGACTTCGAGAACAACGAAACAAGAGGAGAACATATTCTTCGTCCAGACGACGGTAAATGGAAAATTTATGAGTCGGAAATCTTCGAAGTCAATCCACTGCCTGAGGAAAGAGAAGAGGTTGAGATGACTGGAGATTATGTGGAAGTAATTTCTAGTCTTCCTACTCCTTTTGATGAGGAAGAATGGATGCTTGCCGGTTATGATGAAGCGGAAGGGGAAGCAACCGCTGAATACATTCCGGTTGCGGAAACCTTAGGGAATTACAGTGCAATCATCACCTATGATTATTATGAAGATGGTAATGAACGAAGCGGGCTTGCGAATTTCATTGATGTGCTGGAGCTAAGCTTACAAGATATGACAACAGGAGAATTTGATTTTGAACGTCTCTATGCAACGGAAAGTGAAGTCATGTACCAATTCCGTGTAGATGGGGATGCAAAAGAACCAAATCAAGAAGAAATCGGCCGCATTTTCGTTAAAGATGAGGACTTATATCTTGTACGCTATACGGTAATGGAAGAAATGATTGAAGATACGGATGAAATCATTACGATGTTAAATGAAATATAATAAAAAAGCGGGAGATGACGTTTGAATAGTCCGTCAGGATCCCGCTTTTTTTCATACCCAGCTCAACAAAATTGTCTGCAACTGTTCAAGCTGATCAATCATTTTTTGGATTTCTTCTGGTGTTAAGTTATACTGCTTATAAACAACGTAAGAGTTCATCCCTGCATGGACGATAATCGGAACGATAATCCGTTTTGTTTTTACATAAAGGAAAGCAAATACGAGTCCCATTGCTGTATACATAAGAAGATGGGAAAAGTCTACATGAAAAGCAGCAAAGACGAGTGCTGATAGTATAGCGGCGAAAAAGAAGTTCATGCGCTTATAGAGACTACCGAAAATAATCTTTCTAAAAATGATCTCTTCAAGGATTGGCGCAATAATTGCTGGAATCAAAATGAAGAGCATATTTGCCCGGGCATATTCCATAATCCCCATTGTGTTCTCCGATCCTGCTGGGATGCCGAAAATAAAGATTTCAATCATTGCTGCAATTGTTTGAGCAAAGAAGGCTAGAAACACCCCAAATATGGACCAAAGGATAACGGAAGAAACGGGGGAAGCATCCCGGTGTGCTGGCATTTTCATGTCTGGCCTCATTAGCCATAACGTAACGAGCAGTCCAGCAGTAAAACTAAAAATCGACCAATAAATCATATTTTGTGAATAACTTTCGGGGAAATATAATTCCATATACAACGCTACCGGAAGGGCGGAAAACTGCATAACCAAATACGTCACAATCACATACCAATATCTTTTCGGCAAACCCAACGACTCCTTCTATATAAAGTGAAACTTCATTCAGTGGGCGTTCTTTACCCCCTGAATGTTGGTTGAACAGAATCAGGGATTTACGGACTGTTTATCCCCCACCTTCACATATCGGGTTTCCCTCATGTTTAGAAGTGGGGCTATTACAGACCGTTAATCCGTGATAAATTCACATAAATGTATTTTAACATAAATCGGGACATGGGGTCAGAGCATTTGTCCCATTACATTCTTATCTTTACCCAATTATATGTTCAAATCCTTATTAATATCTATTTCCAGCTCCTTTTCCAGTTAAAAATAGAAAATCACAAAAATTAAACATACATCGCTTGCATTTTTTTGACTTATTACTTATTATAATAATTGGAGTTAGCACTCGAGCGAAGTGAGTGCTAACAAAAATATAAAAACTTTAGAATCAAGGAGGAGTTCTAGATGATTAAACCATTAGGAGATCGTGTTGTTATCGAACTTGTAGAGCAAGAAGAAACAACAGCAAGCGGAATTGTACTTCCAGACTCTGCACAGGAAAAACCACAAGAAGGTAATGTAGTAGCAGTAGGTTCTGGCCGTGTAACAGACAGTGGTGAAAAGATTGCACTGGAAGTGTCTGAAGGAGACCGCATTATTTTCTCTAAGTTTGCTGGAACAGAAGTGAAATACGGCGGGAAAGAATATTTGATTCTACGAGAAAGTGATATTCTAGCTGTTATTTCATAACTCAATTAACTTATACTTAAGAAACTTAAAACATATATCAATAGAGTGTTCAAAAAGGAGGATAAAAGGACCGAGGTCGGCTAAGTATGCGATTCGTTTTGCAACACCGACACTAGCACGGGACGTGGACGGTTTTAGTAGAACCTCTTTTTCTCAAAGTGTCATTTTTACCGGACTTTTTGAACAACCTTTAATAATAGAATTTAGGGAGGAAATGTAACCATGGCAAAAGATATTAAATTTAGTGAAGACGCACGTCGTGCAATAGCTCGTGGGGTAGATACATTAGCAGATGCAGTGAAAGTTACCCTTGGACCAAAAGGACGTAACGTTGTATTAGATAAGAAATTCGGTGCACCTCTAATCACGAACGACGGTGTAACAATCGCAAAAGAAATCGAACTGGAAGATGCATTCGAAAACATGGGTGCACAGCTCGTATCTGAAGTAGCATCTAAAACGAACGATGTAGCAGGGGACGGTACAACAACAGCTACAGTTCTTGCACAAGCAATGATCCGCGAAGGACTGAAAAACGTAACTTCTGGTGCAAACCCAGTAGGTATCCGCCGCGGTATTGAAAAAGCTGTTCAAGCAGCAGTAGAAGAATTAAAAAATGTTTCCAAGTCTGTAGAGAACAAAGAGTCTATCGCACAAGTTGCAGCAATTTCTGCTAACGATGAAGAAGTAGGAGAGCTAATTGCTGAATCGATGGAGCGCGTTGGGAAAGACGGCGTGATCACGATTGAAGAGTCAAGAGGTTTCAATACAGAGCTTGACGTTGTAGAAGGTATGCAATTTGACCGCGGATATGCTTCCCCGTACATGGTAACAGACCAAGATAAAATGGAAGCAGTTCTAGAAGATCCATATATCCTAATTACAGATAAGAAAATCAGTAACATCCAAGAAGTACTACCAGTTCTTGAAGAAGTTGTTCAACAAGGCAAGCCATTACTTCTTATCGCAGAAGATGTAGAAGGTGAAGCACTAGCAACATTAGTTGTGAACAAACTTCGCGGAACATTTAACGCAGTTGCGGTTAAAGCACCAGGATTCGGTGACCGTCGTAAAGCAATGCTTGAAGACATCGCTATACTAACTGGTGGTGAAGTAATTACAGAAGATTTAGGACTTGACTTGAAGAGCACTACAATCGAACAACTTGGACGCGCTGCTAAGGTTGTTGTTACAAAAGAAAACACAACAATCGTTGAAGGTTCTGGCAGCCCAGACCAAATCGCAGGCCGCGTAGCACAAATCCGTGCACAAGTAGAAGAAACTACTTCTGAATTCGATAAAGAAAAACTACAAGAGCGTCTTGCGAAATTAGCAGGCGGTGTTGCAGTAATTAAAGTAGGAGCTGCAACTGAAACAGAATTGAAAGAACGTAAACTTCGTATCGAAGACGCACTGAACTCTACACGTGCAGCAGTAGAAGAAGGAATTGTTGCTGGTGGAGGTACTGCACTTCTTGAAGTTTACAAGAAAGTTAACGAACTAGAGCTTGAAGGTGACGAAGCAACTGGTGTTAATATCGTACTTCGCGCAATCGAAGAACCAGTTCGTCAAATCGCAGACAACGCAGGTCTTGAAGGCTCCATCGTCGTTGAGCGCTTGAAAGGCGAAGAAAACGGCATCGGCTTCAACGCAGCTACAAACGACTGGGTAAACATGATTGAAGCTGGTATCGTAGACCCTGCAAAAGTTACACGTTCTGCACTACAAAACGCAGCATCTGTAGCAGCTATGTTCTTGACTACTGAAGCTGTAGTTGCTGACCAGCCAGAAGAAAACGCTGGCGGCGGAATGCCTGATATGGGCGGTATGGGTGGAATGGGCGGCATGATGTGATAGCCGTCTAACATCTTGATATATAAGGGTTTTTGAGTTAAATGAGAATGATTGGCTAACATTCGATACATTAAAGTAGTAGGCTTCTCATAAGTTGATCAAACTTTTGAGAAGCCTCTTTTTTCTATTGCTTTGTAACGCGAGATAAATATTTCTTGTTGTTACTTTCTGGAGTATGACCAAATCTATCCATAGTTTCTTCCAAGTCAATTGTGGCCATGTCAAGAAAAGAGGCATACGTATGTCTTAGTGAATGAGGAATTTTATACTCTTGTCAATCTATGCATAAAGTCATTCTATTTTAATTAATCTTCTTTTCTCTCTACGTAATGAGCTTCAATATGCACTACTTGAGAATGCTGCACCATTACAAAGATTTAGAACACTAACCCATATATATCCTGCTAATGGATAATTGAATAATAATAGATGATTGCAAAAGCGAGTAAGGGAAAAATTTGAGATTATTATTTAAAGAATGTAAGATAAAATGTCATTAAATATTAATATAAGAGAGTGTGATTAAAGTGTTAGAATTAATGACGAATCCTATGATACAAAATTTACTAACTAACTTTATTTATTCTGGTATTCAAAAAGGTGGAAAAAAGCTTATCTCAGACAATCTGAGCCAACAATTTGAAACTGCAATTCTTGATGCTTTCGATAAATTTTCTGAAAAATACCCAATTATAAGTTTTCAAAAAGAAAAAACGTACAGACAAAGTGAGAATTTAAAATATACATTAAAATATCTTCATGAAGAAGGAATATTAGAACAACATATTTATCTTGATTTTAGCAAGGAATTTAGGAAAAGCTATTTAGATATTTCAGATGAACAAGGGGATATCTACTTTGATTTGTATGATATTAATCAAGAAACCTATGAGGAAAAGTTTTCCGAAGTGGAGGAGCTGTTTAGAAAAGCGCAAGAATAAATGGTGCGCACCGCCACGAACTTCCGACGCGCAAGAAATGAATGAGAGGAAGGCCGACTAAAAACAGCCTTAGCCAACTTAGATATGCGAAGTGTCATTTTCACTGGACTTTTTAATAATCTCTAAAAAAATAACAGCAAATCCCGGGGTGGGGTTTGCAGTTTTGGATTAGATTTATTTTTTCCTTGGTACTAAATCCGCTATATAGTCAAAGTAAAAGTTCCGTTTCCCTCTTTTAATAAGGATGATCATCGTATGGATAAATAATACGGCCCAGATCATGATGAGAAATGCAAATATAATCACAGTGGTCCATACGTGATAAGGATAAAGGTTTGAATTTATATCCAACTCGATACTAGTAAATATATTTAGGATCCATGATGTTGCTAAAGGTAAATATAGCGCAAAGGATCTTTTCAGCAAGGACTGCCACGCAGGTGCTCTTCCATCGATATTCATTAGTTTAAAACGCAGTATATTTGTTCTGTTTCCATCTCGAAAGAACCTGATTGCCAAGGGTGAAAAAATAAAAGAAAGTTCTTTGGTACCTCCATTGTCGCAATTATTGGCTGTGATTATAGACTATCTGTTAATTAAGATTAGCTGGTCTCTTGCAGCTGGACTCTTTTTAACAAACGGATTTGCAGAATTTGTTTATAAATCGATTTGCTTTTTTATTCTTTTCCTTGTTGTTCCACTTCTTTGGGATGGAAAAACAATTGGAATATTACAGCAAAAACCTCATTTGAGCAATGACTTTTTTCAGTAAACCTTCAATTATTTGAAGGTTCGATACCTCATGCCACACTTAATAAAACAGATAGGTTCGGTATTTTAAAAAAAGGGTTTTTGCTGAACTGATCCATTCAATTCAATTCCTCGACCAATTATTTCGCCATGTCATTTGAACTTGCAGTTGTAACTAAAGAGGGACAATGCATACTGCCCACTCTTCTTAAATATAATGTTCTGAACGTCACTATTGTATCAAGAGCATTTTAAGAAAACTCCATATTGTTTTCATTCATAAACTAGAGAATGGGTGGGGAAAGAAATGACTAAAAAGATTCCAGACCTTTATGTCCACCAGCGTACGATTAGTGATTATGATTATGAACCAAATCATAATCAAATAAGTGTGATTGTCGAATATAACGGATCGGTACGAGTAGAAAAGTGGAATCTAGATCAGAGAGAACCTGAGCAGCCATCTTTTATATCAGAAAGTATTACGTTTGTAAAATATGTTAAGGGCACTTCAGATTTAATTATCGGGATGGATCCTACTGGGAATGAAAGGGAGCAATTATATCTCCTTAAGCAAAATAAGACGCTCATCCCTCTTACCAAATCGCCTGAACATGTACATCGGTATGGGGGAAGCTCACCTGATGGAAAATGGATTGCCTGGTCCAGTAATCGACGGAATCCTGCCTTTTTAGATATTTATATCCAGAATCTCGAGACTTTTGAAACTCATCTAGTCTTTGCTGAAGACGGTATATTTTCTGTAGTAGCATGGTTTCCTAATGGAAATGCACTATTAATCAGAAGAACGAACTCTCCGCTGGATCATGATTTAGGAATTTTATCTCTTTTAACTGGAAACATCGACTGGATTACAGAGCATTCAGATGAAACAAGTTACCGTGATATCCATTTTAGTCAGGACGGGGAAGATTTATATTTATTGTCAAACAAAGATAGTGAATTCTACGGACTGATGCGCATTCATCTGCCTACGAAGCAAATAACTTCGTTGCGACAGGGGGAATGGGATTTTGAAGGGTTGGCATTTAATAAGGAAAACAACCAGTTTGCTTTTACCGAAAATCAAGGTGGAATCTCAAAAGGTTATTTTTTTGATTTGAATAAAGGGACACTTTCTACATGGGAAAACCCTATGGGAGTGATAACCAATCTCACCTTTTTACCCCAACGACAAATGCTGCTTTTTAAATTAAATGGACCTGCGCATCCCTCTGAACTATGGTCACTTCACCTTTCAACCCTTAAGGCTCAACCGTTAATCAATACAAGCAAACCTCTCTTAGGAAAACTAACGGAGCCAAGACTACTATCCTATCGTTCATTCGACGGTCTTCAAATCCCTTTTTTTACTATAAACCAAAGTTAACTGCCGAGAAACGCCCAATTATTATTTATCTTCATGGCGGACCGGAAAGTCAAAGCCGGGCGTCCTTCAATCCCCTTTTGCAATTCTTACTAAATCAGGGCTACGCCGTCACAGCACCTAATTTCCGTGGAAGTACAGGCTATGGAAAGTCGTATACCCATCTGGATGATGTACGGAAACGGTTGGATGCGGTTAAAGATGTGGTCTCCCTAGTGGATTGGCTTAAACAAGATCCAGCTATTGATACGAGTAAAATTGCTCTTCTCGGAGGCAGTTATGGTGGATTTTTAACGCTTGCGGCAATTAGTCACTATCCTGATTTATGGGCTGCTGCAATTGATATTGTTGGCATGTCGAGCCTGCGAACATTTATCCAAACTACGAGTCCATGGAGAAAGCGGCTTAGAGAAATTGAATACGGTACGGTTGAACAAGATGGGGATTTTTTTGATTTGATTGACCCTTTGAATCATGCTGACGAGATTACTGCTCCCTTGTTAGTCTTCCACGGTGTAAATGATCCACGTGTTCCCATTGGAGAATCAGAGCAAATCGTCTCTAAACTGAAGCAACGCGGACATCCCGTTACCTATCATCGCATGGAAGGGGAGGGGCATAAAATAGTGAAACCAGAGAATGAAATTTATGTTTACTCTCTCGTAGCTGCTTTTCTTGAGAAATATATGGGCTGTGATTAATATAATGGCGCTCATCATCCACCTTCGTTCTCAAAATATTAACTTTTGGTCATCTAGGCTCTCAATCACTTTGGTTGGGGCCTAATTTTATTCGATAAATAAAATGTATTGATTTTATCAGTTCCGTAAAATAGGCTCCTGTATTAGTAACCACACCCATCTGTTGTACATAATTTGTTGATGAGTACTCGAAAAATAATAATGGTTATCTGGAAAACACTTCTTACTTGATTAACATGGCAGCTATCGTTTCAGTTTAGAAGACCTGACTTTTAATTTAAATTTAGGGGGAAAAGAAAAATGAATAATTTTCATAATGAAATTCAAATGTTGAATGTTGACGACTTTCAAGCGACTCAGGCAATACCTTGGGAGTAAAATCAGTACGATATGAATCAAGAGCTCATTGGATTTGGTTTTGGTGGATGTTTCGGCTTTGGCGGCTGCTTTGGCTTCCGGTGCTTTGGTTGTGCTCGTTGTTTTCGATGCGCTAATTGCTTCAGATGCGGTCGCTGTCACGGCGGATTTTGGTAAGCCCTTAAATTGTTTAGTATTCAATTTTAGAAGCCTCCTGCATTTTTGCAGGGGGCTTTCCCTAAAAAAACAGGACATAATGGACAAATTACGGTACATACGATGAAAGTGGCAGTATTAATGAACAATTATGGTCAAAAGGATAAGGAGGCTAGAGATGCCGAAATTGAAACCTTCTATGCGTCTAAAAGTGAAAAGGGACACGTTTTATCTCCCGGAACCAAACCGAGGAGTATATTTTCGGAACAATTCAAGTTCTTTCCGCATTGAAGGCAGTGGGATCGATCAGTGGGTTGAAAAACTGTTACCGATGTTCAATGGGGAGTATACATTAGAATATTTGACTAACGGATTACCTGACCCTTACCGAAACCGGGTCTTTGAAATTGCAGAGGTACTTTATGAGAATGGATATGTTCGTGATTTAAGTCAGGATCTACCGCATCAATTGTCGGATTATCATCTTAAAAAGTATGCATCTCAAATTGAATTTGTTGACAATATAGTTGGTTCCGGGGCAGCCCGTTTTCAAAGTTTTCGTCAGGCTAACGTGCTGGCAGTTGGCTCTGGTCCTATGTTAAATTCTGTTGTTTCTTCTTTGCTTGAGACTGGTTTGACTAAGATACAGGTGTTAGTTACAAACGAGGTTCCGACCAATAGACAGAGGTTAAATCAACTCGTGGAGCATGCACGAATCAAAGACCCAGAGGTTAACTTGAAAGAGTTCTCGCAAAAGCAGGAGAGTTGGCGAGAAATAGTGGAGCCTTTTGATTCCATATTGTATGTGAGTCAGAAGGGAGAACTAGAGGAACTTAGACAACTTCATACGGTTTGCAGGGAAGAGAACAAAATGTTTCTCCCAGCTTTATGCCTGCAGCAAGTAGGTTTGGCAGGTCCACTCGTACATCCGGATTCCGAGGTGTGTTGGGAAACGGCATGGCGTCGTTTACATGAATCCGCTTTATCTAAAGATAGGAAGTCTCAAGGCTCCTCCGTAAATTCTGGTTCATTGTTAGCTAATATGATTGTATTTGAGTTGTTTAAAAAGATTACAGGAGTCACAGAATTGGAAAAGAATAATAGGATTTTTCTTCTAAATCTGGATACATTAGAGGGAAAATGGCATGCATTTTTGCCTCATCCTCTGGTGACAGGTGATATATCTGCTGAATGGGTTCAAAATGTCGAGGACCGGATTCACACAGATATAGAGGAAGTTGAATCAGGTAATTTACTTCTTTCTTTCGATCAGTTAACATCAGCGGAATTAGGAATCTTTCATATTTGGGAGGAAGGTGACTTAAAGCAGCTCCCGTTAGCTCAATGTCGCATTCAGGTAGTGGACCCGTTGTCGGAGGGACCAGCTGGGCTGATGCATGAGGATGTCTGCTCAGGTTTGACTCATAAGGAAGCACGCCTGGAGGCAGGACTAACAGGAATTGAATCATATGGGGAGCGAATGGCGAGCTTGATTGTTAATGCGCTGCCACTTGAAAATGGTTCAGTAGTAGCGGATGAAATGATCGGGATTGGAGCTGGTGAATCGTTTGTGGAAGGTGTTGGACGTGGGTTACAAAAGTGTTTGAGAGAGGAGCTTCGCAAGCAACAATTTAATCAGAAGTATTCTGTTTCCCGAGTGCAGTTGAATTCTATAGAAGATGAAAAATGCCGGTTCTATTTAGAGACATTAACCACGATGCAGGGAGCACCAATTATCGGGATAGGAAAGGAAGTATTTGGTTTTCCTGTAATATGGATAGGTGCGGAAGATGAGTGGTATGGCAGTATAGATTTAAATGTAACAATGGCGTTACGAAGGGCTTTACAGCAGGCAATTAGCAAAGTGCAAAATAAATCGGATTCCTCGAGCAACCTAATTTGTAAGGTATCATCCTCATCCATCTATTTAGAAGAGAACTCACCAATTAGTCTTGATATTCCCGTGTGTGAAGAGAGGATACAAGCCGACATTCTACAAGGAGCCATGGAAAGATTGAAATGGAATGGTAAACGGGTCTTCGTAGCCGAATATGGGCTTGAACCTGTTTTTAAAGAGCGACTAGCCGGAGTGTTTGGTGTCTTGCTGCGAGAGGGGGATTCACGATGAACTCCTTCGTGTTGATTGTCGGAGAAGGGGTGCTGGCTGATTGTGTAAGTCACGAACTGTCAGCAAACTATCCAATTATACGTAAGTCCAATCTCGGTGAAGGTATTCTAAGTTATACGGATTTGGTGCTGTTTTTGGATGATGGTTGGAGACCCTCCGTTCATCAAAATGCGGAAGAAGTATTACAAAAAACTAGTACTCCCTGGCTCAGAGGCTTTGTTTCATTTGGTGAAGGTATAGTGGGCCCGCTTGTACAACCAGGTGCAGCAGGCTGCTCTCAATGTGCAGATATACGGCTTCTTATGGGGAGTCGGGATCGAATAGAGATGGTTGAGGTAAAACAAAGACTTGAACTGGACAGAGGAATGGAAAGTGATCCGTGGGCTTCACGTACGGGACTTTTACAAATGGCTTACGTGATAGGTGGAGAGGTACAGAATTTATTGCGGGGGGATCGGGTTTATTCAGAAGGCAGGGGTTATTCAATTGATTTGAAAACACTGAAGAGCTCCTGGCATTCTTTTTTGCCCAACCCGTTATGTCCGGTCTGTGGTCAATTACCCGACGATTCGCGAGACTTAGCCCATGTTTCACTGCAACCAAGTCCGAAGATAAGTTCCAGCAGTTTCCGCAGCCGTCGGTTGGATGAGATGAAGGAAGATATTGTAAATGACTATCTGGATAATCGTACTGGCATTTTAAACAGTAAAATGTATGACCTAGTTACTCCATTTGCTGATGCGAGTGTTAATCTGCCTATGTTAGCAGGGGACGAAGGAACAGGTGGCCGGACCCATTCATACGAAGAGAGCGTATTGACAGCCATTTTAGAAGGGGTGGAGCGGTACTGCGGAATAAAACCGCGCGGCAAACGGACTGTGGTCCATGATAGTTATCGTAACTTAGAAAATCAAGCACCTCATCCTTTGAGGGTAGGCGTACACGCAAAGGAACAATATGCGCAGCCTGGTTTTCCATTCAAGCCGTTTGATCCTGACCGTTCCATTGATTGGGTATGGGGTTATTCGTTTTTAGAGGAGCGTCCTATTCTAGTCCCAGAGCTCCTTGCTTATTACAGTGTTGGACACGGAACAGAAGGTTTTGTCTATGAAACTTCAAATGGATGTGCGCTTGGAGGAAGTTTAGAAGAGGCTATTTTCCATGGAATTATGGAAGTGGTCGAGCGTGATTCATTCTTAATGACATGGTACGCAAAGCTTAATCTTCCACGAATTGATCCTTTTACAGCTAACGACCAGGAGTTGGAATTAATGGTCGAGCGGATGCGAGTGGTCGCTGGGTATGATTTGTATTTGTATGACGCTACGATGGAACACGGTATTCCAAGTATTTTTGCAATAGCTAAAAACAGAAAGGAAAAGGGACTAAATCTCATTTGTGCAGCCGGGGCTCATCTGGATCCGGTGCGGGCGGTGAAAGGCGCAATTCACGAGCTTGCTGGCATGATGCTCAACCTCGATGAAAAATTTGAAGCGAACAAAGAGGAGTATGAAAGAATGCTACATGATTCATCCTTGGTGCGGCAGATGGAAGATCACGGCATGCTTTGCGGTTTGCCGCAAGTAGAAGAGCGTTTTAGTTTTTTGCTTGACGAAAATGGTCCAATGCGATCCTTTAATGAGGAGTTTAATTGGAAGTCGGATCATGCGGATCTTACCGATGATTTGCAAGATATTTTTCAGGTGTTCCGCCAGTTAAACCTTGAAGTAATTGTGGTAGATCAGTCGACTCCGGAAACGATACGAAACGGATTGTATTGCGTAAAAGTACTGATTCCAGGGATGCTGCCGATGACATTCGGGCATCATCTTACCCGCTTAACAGGACTTGAGAGGGTCCTTCGAGTCCCGATGGAGCTTAAGTTCACGAAAGAACCATTGACAATCGAACAACTCAATCCACATCCGCACCCGTTTCCTTAAAGGAGGTAGAGGATGAGTCTGGAAGAATTTCTGCACAATTTGCATTTTGATATTGATAAAGCAAATCAGCCGAACTGGGAAGTGGATTGGGAGGATGCACCGCTTGCATATAAACTTTACCGTGGATTACCGGTCGCTCCATTGTCCGAAGAAGTACCACTGACGCTTACTGGTGGAGAACCTTCTGCAAAACTGGATATCAATAGAGTTGGCCATTTTCTCTGGTATGTATTCGGATTGACTCAATTGAGTCAATCCGTCTTGCAAATAGATTCGACAGATCAAGATACCTTTCCGATGCAGTCCTATAGGCGTTATGCTCCATCTGGCGGGGCGCTATATCCTAACGAATTGTACGTTTATTTAAAGGTAGAAGGACTCCCGGATGGAGTTTACCATTATGATGTAGCACATTACAGCTTGGTGTTGCTGCGGGAAGGAAATTTCGATTTCTATTTAGCTAGAGCTCTGGGGAATCGGTGTGACATCCCCTCGTGTTTCGGTATTGTCTTTGTCTCGACAATGTTTTGGAAAAACTTTTTTAAATACAACAACTTTGCGTATCGACTCCAAGGGTTAGATGCTGGTGTGTTGATTGGACAGCTAATGGAGGTAGCGAAGCGGTTTGGCTTTGCCACAGGTGTGTACTTTCAATTTCTTGATACCGCAATAAATCATCTGCTTGGACTATCTGATCTGGAGGAGAGTGTATATAGTGTAATTCCCCTGTCGGTGGAAGCCACCAACTGGTCTATGAGCGGAGAGGACCGCCACAAAAATATTATAGCGGATGAATTGAAACAAGAGCTGCCAGCAATTCAAACCAATCATTTCGAGCGGTCACTACGGATCAAAGAATATCCGATGATAACTGCAATGAATAAAGCATCTAACCTAGAATCTACATGGTCATTTCGAGAAATAAAGGGGAGGACAATTGCAGAATATGGGGAGAACACGGTGACATTGCCTCATACAAAATCCTTGCCCTATGATCTCCTCGCGGAAATATGTAAAAATCGATTTTCTCCAGACATGGATTTCGTATTGGAGAAGGTGGATCAACAACAGTTGGCTGCCCTTCTCCAAGAAGCAATGGCTGCTTTTTCATACAGAAATGATTTGGATGTTGCGTATAACAATGATCCGCCTCGTGTAACAATTTACAGCAGTTTATACATGGTTGAAGGAATTCCAAATGGGGCGTACTATTATGATAGCACCGAACACATGTTAAGGGAAATTCGTCCCGGAGACCATCGACTTCATTTGCAGAATGGAATGTCTTTTAATAATGTAAATTTACTCCAGGTTCCAATTTGCCTGCATGTGGCAGGTGATAAGGATTTCTATAAGAAAGAACTAGGATACAGGGGTTACCGAATACAGCAGATGGAAGCAGGTATGCTCGTGCAACGATTGCTTTTGGCTGCGTCGGCCCTTGGGATGGGAGGACACCCGCTGCTAGGGTTTGACGCTAATTTGAGTGATGAACTTTATAAAATCGATCGACAAGGAAGGACCAGCCTAATCCAGCTCCCAATTGGTCCCTACCGACCACGTCCAATGCTCAAGGGAAGCTTGCACGGATAATGTAGCTTGCAGGGAGTTAGGGAATTCCATGTATTAACGGTCTGTAATATCCCCACTGAATGAGTTTCACTTTTAGAAAGTTAAAAGTCTGGGTATTTATAACGCAATAAACGGTAAATCCCCGTTAAAGATGGTACTGCCAACAGCATCTTTAACGGGGATTTACCGCACATTTATAAGAGAAGAGCTTTCATACGTTTACTGAAATTAGTGGGAGACCCACTTTTTTTAAAGGAAAGTATAAAATAAAAATGCTGAGATAACATAGGTATCCAGGATTAGCCACGTCCGGCTCCAGCGCCCAGCAACTAGCAAACTTCACACTCCTCCAATCGATAAGTCAACATCAACTCACTATCGTTCGTTGTGTTTCCTTTATCTCATTCCAGAGTGCTCTAGTTTGTACGTTGCTAAACGGGCGCTTGCGCCTTTGCTCATGTCATCTTCATCGTTTTTTGTATAGTTTCACTTGGGATAAATCATTCATATCTCTGATTGTCGGATTGATTCCTTTTTTAATTAAATCTTCTAATCTACGGACAGCTTTTTTGAATTCAAAGTCAGATATCTGTTTTGTAGCTAAAAGTGTACATAACATAGCATATGCAATCGGAGTGGTATCAACATTGACTTCTATATCGACATCGGAATTACCGCTATAATCAATGGTAGATCGTGTATCGTTTCTAAAATCAATTGGATGGACATTGCTTCTTGCGTTTTCCAAGTAACATCTCTCCTTTCTTCACGCATTAACGGTCTGTAATACCCCCACCTCTAAACAAAAGGGAAAACCAAAATGTTAAGGTGGGGGATATACAGTCCGTAAATACCTAATTCTGTTCAACTAACATTCAGTGGGGGGTAAAGAATTCCCCACTGAATGAAGTTTCACGTTATAAGAAAAAAGTGGGATAATAAAGCTATCCCACTAATCGTTCATTTAACGACATCTTTTTTTTCTTCTGCGATGGCGTTTTCTACGGCGATGGTCATGATCTTTTTCATCATCTTCTTCACGGGATCTAACGTTAACATTTGAGTTGCCGCTTCTGATAACTTTTGCAACGTTTAGATTACGGTTTTTGTTTTTCAAATCATTATCATTATCATTGTCATTTCTGTTATCTAAATCGATATCACTATCAAAATCACTATCAAAATCAAAATCTACATCTACATCTGTATCTTCATGACCTCTACCGTCAGAGTAAAAATACTCTTGGTTTCCATCTTGATCATATTTTCTTTCGTACTCAGACATATCACTTTCCCCTCCTTTTCATCGTTCTACTATACTATATACATAATTAATTTTTATGAGTTGACGTTTACCTTGGATAAAACGTTTGTTTTTCACCTTTTAAAAAGAAGGTTTTGTTTTCTAAAGAAAGTTATCTTTTAAACACCCAAGACAACAACTAATAAAATAACAAAAGATGAAGGCCACTTTTTATAAGGAAGCCCAACATGTGAAGGTGGGGGTATACAGTCCGTAAATACCTGATTCTGTTCAACTAACATTCAGTGGGGAGGTAAGGATTCCCCACAGAATGAAGTTTCACTTTATGGAGCGTTTGCTTTCAAGATATTAACGTTTTAGATGACGTATATATTCGATCCTTAAACAAGAAAGTCGATGTTCAATGCTCCCAAGTTGTGAGTTTTACGAATAAAGGAAAAGATTAAAGTTTATCATGCTGGGTAAACATTAATATCTTGTTTCCGAAAAAATGATATAAACAACGAGGAGTTGAACAAGTTGAACATCTTATTGACATCAACAGCAAGAAGAATAGACTTGGTAAATTTTTTTAAGGATGCTTTAAAAAAGGTTGATATCGATGGGAAAGTAATTGTTGCCGATCCTGAATATAATTCGCCGTCACTCCAAACTGGAGACGAGAATTATGTAATTCCAGAACAAACAGATACAAATTATATGGATGCAATTATTGAGATTTGCAAGAAGCATGAGGTGGACTGTCTTGTTCCATTAAATGATTGGGAAGTACCCGAAATATCAGACCACAAAAAAGAACTGGAAAAATTAGGTGTATCTGTATTTGCGCCGAATTCCAGTATTGTAGAAAAGGTGCGGGATAAAGGGAAATACCGAGAGTTGCTGGAACCGTTTAACGTAAAATCCCCACTTTCCTATTTTAACGCAGAAGATGCGAAAAGAGCATTGGAAAAACAAGAAGTATTCTTTCCGTTAATCGTGAAGCCTCGTAACGGTTCCGCCTCAATAGGAATAGAACTTATTGACAATGTAGAGGATATGGAGTTTGCTTATCAGCATGCTATTCAGGAGATTAAGGGAAGCCCACTCGATGGAGACACTTCAAGAAAACCGCAAGATAATATCATCATTCAGGAAGTGATTGAAGGGGATAAGTTTAGTGTCGATATGTTTAACGATTTAAATGGCCGCTTTCTTACATCCTTTGCTAGGAAGCAATTAGGTATGAGGGGCGGAGATATTGACCGATGTATTACTGTAAATATTCCGGAATTAACAGACATTGCACAGCAGCTAGGTGAAGGTTTTGGCCATGCAGGTTATATAAACACAGATGTTTATTTTAATGGGAAGGATTATTATGTTATTGACATTAATCCCCGTTTTGGCGGTGGCTATGCGTTTACCCACTTAGCAGGAGCTGATATTCCATCTGCAATAATTGCACTAACTGCAGGGAAGGAGATACAAGAAGAGTGGCTGCATCAAAAACCTAATATCGAGCTAGCGCGTCATGATATCGTTGTTCCCATAAATAAACGTAAAATCATGGAAGCACTTGAAGAGTAGTAGCTGGTAAAACACTTGAATATTTTAAATGTAGGAGGGATAAAATGCGTGATCCAATTCCCTTACTAGAAGAATTAATAAAAATAGACAGTTCCACAAAGGCAGGTGCGAATGAAGCAATTGCTTATTGTGAGCAATGGTTAACCAACCAAGATGTCCCTGTTAAAAAAATAGAAAATCACGGATTTCACATGCTTGTAAGTGAATTAGGCCAAGGTGATTTTACGATTGTCTTGAACGGACATATCGATGTCATTGCAGCAGAGGAAAGACAATTCCAACCATATATGGAAGATGGGAAAATGTATGGCCGTGGTACAGCTGATATGAAAGCAGGAGTAGCTGCTTCAATGGTGGCAGCTGCTCAATTGAAAGATATGGAATTAACGTCCAAAGTTATGCTTCAAATCGTTCCAGATGAGGAGACCGGTGGCAAGTATGGAACGAAATATTTAACGGAAAAAGGCTACTTGGGAGACTTTATTATTTGCGGTGAACCAACAAATATGGGGATCGGCATTCAATCTAAAGGAGTACTCCAGATGGATATTACTGTCCTGGGAAAACCCGCACATGGAAGCCGGCCTTGGGAAGGTACAAATGCAATCACGAAAGCAATTGAACTCTATGAAGAAATTTTAGAGCTTCCTTTTGCACAAGAACGTTCATCCATGTTTACAAAGCCTTCTATCAATCTCGCAAAGATCCAAGGAGGGACCGTTTATAATAAAGTCCCAGAGCGGTGTGAGCTGTCACTGGATATCAGATATCTGCCACATCAATCTCCGGAAGATATCATTCATCAGATTAAGACAATTACAGACTGCAGTCTATCAATCCATAATCGCAATAATCCAATCAAGACAAAAGAAGACAATCCTTATGTGGAAGCGTTGGAAGAATCAATTAAACGAATTACTCATCTGGAAAAAGTTAATCTATTCGGTCAACATGGTTCCAGCGATGGACAATTTTTTACCGAGTACGGAGGTGCCGCTGTAGAATTTGGACCGATCGGCAGTGATTGGCATGGAGAGAACGAAATGGTTTATGTAGATTCGGTGAGAGAATACCGGGATGTGCTGGTGGATTTTGTTTTATCTTTGGAAGGTAATTTGCGAAAGTAGCTGATAAGCGAATGAAAAAGGAAAGTCCACTTAACCGATTAGAGTCGGTTTAGACTGTCCTTCAATTCGTTAGTTTCTACCTAAACGTTCGCTTCCATAAAATTGCCGTAGCCACGATAAGAAGCACTAAATAACCATAAATTGCAAAAGGTATAAAGGAGATTAATAGATGTATTAGCACAAATATCCCAATAATAATCATTAACAGGATAATGATCCATGCAGTACTACCGCCTTGCTGGACCGTTTCAATCGGCTCGGTAAACGGATATTCTCCTTTATTAAACAGCTTATAAGCGATAAGCATCTGCAATAAAGCAATGACAAAAACAACTGCTATATCAGGCAGTATACGGATAGAAAATATCCAGATGTAAAGAATCGACAGTACAAGCATAATTGGTAAGTACAGCTTTACAAACATTGCTTTTAAAGCAGCACTATAGACAATAGAATGCTTTTGAATCGGTGTTGTTCGAAAAATCCATGCACCTTTGTATTTTGCGGAAAACTGCAGCATATAAACAACTGTTCCGATGATAACAGTGGAAAAATAAATGGTTAAAAGGATTTTCCTTGCCCTAACTCTTCCAGTGTTTGAAAGTTCAAATTGTTAAAAAGGAAGATTAATGGGAAAACAAATGCCATTCCCAATGAAGGGTAGACCTTTAATTTAAAATCTCTTTCCCGGCTTATCATAATTGAAGAAAAGCGGTAAAACACTCTTTCTTCTTTGCTAAAACAAATTAATTTTTCGATCAGGTCATTTAGCGTCCGTTTTTTCTTCTTTTTCGTACTTGATTCTTCCATCAGCTTTTGCAAATTCCGTTCGAAAGCTGGCATAGAGAGATAATAGAAGAAAATGGATAAGATTGGTCCTAATACGGCTAAAACAGAAAGAATGATAATCTCGCTCGTATAATTATGATTTAACACGAGTTCAAAGGGTGCACTGAACCATATTGGCGGAATCAATACATGCCACCAGCTAAAGTCATATACATTTCAACATGGACTCAAACATGGGTCCAAATATATCTTTAAGTGCATTTTGCATATCTTCTACGGTCTCTGGTTGGTATTTTTTTAGAATTTGTTTAGCTAATTCAGCTGATTTCTCTTCTCGCTTTGACTTAGTCAATAGAATAGCCTCCCATTCGTTATAGTTTTATTCTAACGATAAAAAACTAAACTGCGAAGTAAGAGCTGTGCGCTCTCCTACTTACACAGTTTAGTTTACACATCCTTCAAAGGTTTGAAGATAATTTTTGTTTATCTTCAGAGGCAATCTGATAGTATCTTTTCATAAGCGCGGAGTAAGTGCTCTAGAATATTTATATGAAGTCTAAGAAGTGCGTTTTATTTAGTTATATTAGATTGAATATATTCAAACAAACCTGGTATTTCTTCATTTTTAAATATATCTATTTTCTCAATAATTTTAATTTTTAATTCTTGCGATAAGTCTTCTCTGTCATCATATACCGTTTCTTTTACATGCTTTTTAATTTTTGACTCCACTGTTTCTAATACTATCATTTCAGTAATCATTTCTTATTCATCTCCTCACTTTTTTCAATAAGGATTTCTTTTAATTGATTTAATGTTTTCTTATGCCAGTATGAAATATTTTGTTCTGTTTGACCAAAGTATTCTGCAATATTTCTATTTGTATATCCCTTCATATAGTAAAGATTTAATATCTCTAACTGCTTTTGACTTAAAATTTTCAACGATTCATATAATATAGGGTTTTTTACCTGAAAAAGGATTTCATTTTTATTTTCATTTTTAATCAAATATTCTTCAGGTGTTTTGGTTGAAGCTGCAATAAAATCCCCCATCGTTACATTAGAGTCATCACTCCCATTGTTGATGGGTTTATCAAAAATAAGCTGGAATCTTTTGTTCCTCTTTTTCACCCTTTTATCATAATCAATTGGATACCTTCGAATCAATCCTGACATATATCCTATAGTTCTATTAAATAGATAGAAATCTCTGAATTTATTATCCAGATGGACGCAATTGTCTTTAACCCCGTCCATTAATTCAAAAAAATCTTTTTTATTTTTTTTATCCTTTAAAAACTCTTTTACTACGGGGTTTTCTAGTATTTCTGGCAAATACTTTTTTATTTCATTTACTACCTTTTGACAATCAGAGATGCCCTCTTCTTTCTTAGCCATTATTCTAGAGCAACAGACATTTCTAGTAACACTATTTGTCATAAAAAATCCCCCTTTTAATATTAATAGTGAATCGAGTATTAAAAAACTAAAAAGAACCTACGTTCTAATACTTTAACAGATATTCCCATAAAGTAAACTTCTTTTCCAATTGTTTTAGTATTTTGTCACTTTTTCCACTCTTTAAAAGAAGAGGTTTTAGTGAATAACCAAATAATTCCTAATTTGACTATCAACAATGGTGTAGTTCATGAAGGACTATCATTGATCAACCATTTCAAACTATGGAAAAATTAATTACTATTTATGAATTAAATATCGCTCTCTTTATGCTTTTAATTAACCCAAAACGAGAAAAGGAAAGTAGGGAGGCCGTTTAAAATGGATAAGAGTAAACAAATCTATGAATTGTCCGAGACAAAGCGAACAACGAAAAACCGCCGACTTTTTGAGCGTTATCAGGTAGTCAAGCTGGTCTTGGAAGGAGTTCAGATTAAAGAAGCAGCTGCACGTATTATCAACCGTGACCCGCATACTGTGGGAAATTATGTCGCTTCCTATAAAAAAGGCTGGATAGAGGCTCTTCAGCCAAAGAAACAAAGTGGTCGCCCTCACCGCCTCACACAGGAACAAGAAAGTGAACTTCGGGAGATTGTTGCTTTTTCAACACCTGAAGAAGTTAGTTTCTCCGCCCGAGCAACTGGACTCTTTCATTGGTTGCGCAGCTGATTTAAGACAAATGGGGCGTCCCTTACCATGATCCGAGATTACCAGACAGTGGAAGGACATGGTACAACATTACTACTGACGATAATAGTAATTATCAACAACGTCTCCGATTACCTAGGTCACGGAAACATACAGGTAGGTATAATAACATTACAAAATAAAAAAGCACCATAGGAATAGCTCCGGATGCAAATTCTATTCTATACTTTTAGACAATTTTATCGAAAACACAAGGCAATGGATTTTTACAATTATAAGGTGGTGATAATATGATTCCTTCAATTGAATCCTTTCTAGCAGTTGTTGGCAATTGGGGTTTTCCACTTGTATTGGCCGTTTATCTATTAATTAGATTTGAAAAAAGAATAGATCTATTAACTGAAGCTATTGCGACCTTAAAAGAATCCATTAATAATAATGAAGGTAAATAGGAATACAACAAAGAAACTGTACATTAAGTCTGCAGCTATAAAGAGTAAAAATTTTTCGTGATAAATTCAAT
>NZ_JAXHDC010000040.1:0-31270 GCF_037072045.1 Oceanobacillus sp. MO10714A
TAAGCATATTATATCAATATCGCCCACGATAAACAATCGTAGGACAGAGGGTCAGGCAACTGCGCCAGTTGGTGAGCGGGACATTGGCTCTGACCCCCTGTCCCAGTTTTTTGTGAAAACACGTTAAGCTTTACAGTGTTAAAGTGATAAAGTATGATAGAGATAAATGATTACAAGAAGAGGTGGCGGGCAGATTCTGTAACGCGTATAATAAGGGTGAATTTACCAAAATACGCGAATAGAAAGTTGTGGGACGATGAGAAAATTAATACTTATTACTGTAATCATTGGAGCTCTATTAGTCGCCTGCTCAAAAGATGATGGAAGTGCTTCGAAACAAGAGGAGAAGGGGACAGGCAGAGGTGAAAAGGACGGCATCGAGCAAGCGGAAGGTGAGAATCAATATCCTCTAACCGGGCTTTATGCAGATGAACCAGTCGATAACCGCATCATTGGTGTGATGGTGAACAACCATAGACAAGCTCGGCCGCAATCGGGACTAGCTGAGGCGGATATTGTATTTGAGATTTTAGCAGAAGCAAAAATTACAAGATTGCTTGCGCTCTTCCAAAGTGAAATCCCGGAAACAATCGGGCCAGTACGCAGTGCCCGGGAATATTATTTTGACTTGGCAAACCGCTACGGAGCTCTTTACGTATATCACGGAGCGGCAGATTTTATTGATCAAATGATTATCGATCAAGAAATCCAATTCTTAAATGGTTCGACTTATGATAATGATGGTCAGTTATTTACACGGGATAGTTCCCGAGAAGCGCCTCATAACTCTTACTTACTAACCGATGCCATCAACGAGACGGCTGAAGGTAAGGGCTATGAAATGACAGCTGAATATGAGCCATTACCATTTTTAAATGAAGAAGAAACTGCGGCAATTGAAGGGGAAACAGCCGAACGGGTAGAAATAGTTTATAGTGAAAATCCCCTGGAAACCGTGCAATATGTTTTTGATGAAAGCAAGGGAACATATAAAAGGTATAGTAATGAGGAGGAAACGGTGGACTTGAATACAGGAGCATCTGTAGAAGTCGCCAATGTGTTCATTATTGAAACGTTTCATGAAGTGATTGATGATGCTGGCAGACGGAATATTGATTTTGACTCTGGAGGAAATGCCTATCTCATTCAGAATGGTAAAGTTCAAGAAGTAGAGTGGCAGAATGATAATGGTAGACTTGTTCCAATGAAGGACGGGCAGCCGGTTGGCTTTGTTCCGGGTAAGACATGGATTAATGTCGTACCGAATGATCCGGGTATGGAGCAGTCCGTAACGATATCCAATTAATATGATTGGAGCAAGTTTACCCTAAAGTGAATCAGGAGGGTTTTCATTGCAAATTGATAAATTAAGAGGAGAACAATTGGATCTATTATTTGATGCCATTTTATCATTAAAGGATCGTGAAGAATGCTATCAATTCTTTGATGATTTAGCCACAATGTCGGAAGTTCAATCTTTCGCTCAACGATTGCAAGTGGCAAAAATGCTTTTGGAAGGTTCCACATACAGTTCGATTGAAACCGACACTAACGCATCGACTGCAACCATATCAAGGGTGCGCCGCTGTATAAACTTTGGCAGTGATGGCTATAAACTAGTCGTCGATCGCCTCAGAGAACAAGAAAGCCAATAACAAAGACAGCAGGGGAGTAGCATCTTCTGCTGTTTTTTACCTCTATCAATATTCCTTTTAAATTCCACAATAAAATCCTAATTTCCCAGCGTGTTTTTTGTTATAATAAATCAATGGAAGAACATAATGGAGGATGGAGCGGTTGACGAATCAATCTAATGTGTTAAACGAGTGGAAACATATCTTTAAATTAGACCCCGCGAAGGAAATATCTGATGAAGATTTAGACGCAGTTTGTGAGTCGGGAACAGATGCCATTATTATTGGCGGAACCGATAATATTACGCTGGACGGGGTGCTTGATTTACTGCATCGAATAAGAAGAAACCATCAGATTCCTTGTATTCTTGAGGTTTCAGAGGAGGAAGCACTTACTCCCGGATTTGATTATTATTTCATTCCGATGGTCCTGAACTCCAAGGAGAAGAAATATATGATGGACGTGCAGCACCAAGCGATAAAGGAATATAGTGATCTGATGGAATTCAGTGAAATATTCTTTGAAGGTTACTGTATTTTAAACGAAGAGGCCAAAGCATTTACATACACGAATTGTTTTATGCCTGATGCAGCAGACGTGCAAGCATATGCCTATATGGCGGAACATGTATTCCATCTCCCGATATTTTATGTCGAATATAGCGGGAAATACGGTGATCCGGAGCTTGTTGAAACGGTAAGTGGTATACTGGATGATACGCAGCTCTTTTACGGCGGAGGAATTGAAACGAAAGAGCAAGCAGTAGAGATGAAACAATATGCAGATGTCGTCATTGTCGGCAACAGCATTTATACGAATATAGAAGAAGCATTACAGACTGTGGAAGCAGTGAAGAATGAATAAGGCGGTGGTAAAAAATGAGCCGAACAACGAATGAGTTATTAGCTGGACTTAATAAGGAACAACAGGAAGCGGTGAAGCATACAGAGGGTCCCTTGCTTATCATGGCTGGAGCGGGCAGTGGAAAGACGAGGGTGCTGACACACCGTATTGCTTATCTATTAGAAGAAAAAGGAGTCGCACCGAGAAATATTTTAGCGATTACCTTTACAAATAAAGCAGCACGGGAAATGCGTGAACGTGTCATGCGTCTCGTCGGACCAGAGGCAGAGTATATGTGGGTATCGACTTTTCACTCGATGTGTGTGCGGATTTTGAGAAGAGATATCGACCGGATTGGCTACAATCGGAATTTCACAATTTTAGATAGTGCAGATCAGCTCTCGGTTGTGAAACAAGTTTTAAAAAATATTGATCTTGACCCCAAGCAATATGATCCGCGGGCAATGCTTGGCCAAATCAGTTCGGCGAAAAACGAACTGATAACAGATAAAGAATTTGAAGAGAAGGCTGGGAACTTTTTTGAACGACAGGTAGCGAGAGTTTATTCCGGCTATCAGACCATGCTTCGGAAAAACCAGTCACTTGATTTCGATGATTTAATTATGCAGACGATTATTCTGTTCAAACGGGTGCCGGAAGTACTCGAATATTATCAGCGCAGATTTCAATATATTCATGTCGATGAGTATCAGGATACGAACCATGCGCAATATTTCCTTGTGAAGCAACTTGCGAACCGTTTCAAGAATCTCTGTGTCGTCGGAGATTCGGACCAATCCATCTATCGTTGGCGTGGTGCGGATATCGGGAATATCTTAACCTTTGAAGAAGACTATCCGAGTGCACGAACCATTCTTCTTGAGCAGAATTACCGTTCAACAAAACTGATTCTGCAAGCTGCCAACCATGTGATTGAGAATAACGCTGGAAGAAAACCGAAAAATCTCTGGACGGAAAATGATGATGGCAGTAAGATCACGTATTACGAAGGAACAACGGAACAAGATGAAGCCCTATTTATAGCCGACGAAATTCGTAAATTGATAAAAGATGGTTATCAGCCAGATGATATAGCTATCCTCTACCGGACGAACGCTCAATCGCGGGCAGTAGAGGATACACTTATGAAATCGAACATACCCTACCAAATGGTCGGTGGAACAAGGTTCTATGATCGGAAAGAAATTAAAGATATGCTTGCATACTTGCGCTTAATCACGAATCCGGATGACGATATTAGCTTTGAGCGGATTGTAAATGAACCGAAGCGTGGAATCGGTGCAACGACTGTGGAAAGACTAAGAACTTATACAGCGGAGCATGATATTTCCTTTTATGAAGCGGTAAAAGAAGTGGATTTCACAGGCGTATCAAAACGGGCTGCGAGTTCACTAGCGGAGTTCGGCGAGTTGATCCAAAGCTTGGCACAGCAGCAGGAATTCCTTACCGCAACTGATATGGTCGAGCAAGTGCTCGAACGAACGGGATATGAAGAAATGTTGAAAAGGGAACAAACCCTTGAATCCCAGAGCCGCCTAGAGAACTTAGAGGAATTCAAAACGGTAACGAAGGAATTTGAAAAGAGTGCTGAAGAAGATAAATCCCTTGTCGCCTTTCTAACGGATCTCGCATTAATTGCTGATATCGACAAGATAGATGAAGAAGAGACGGAGCGGAAAATAACGTTGATGACGCTCCATGCAGCGAAAGGACTGGAGTTTCCTGTTGTATTTTTAATTGGAATGGAAGAGAATGTATTCCCGCACAGTCGATCCATGTTTGATGAAGACGAGATGGAAGAAGAACGTAGGCTTGCTTATGTCGGGATCACCCGTGCGGAAAAAATACTTTATTTAACGAGTGCCAAGATGCGTACGTTATATGGTCGTACGAATATGAACCCGATCAGCCGCTTCATCCAAGAAATTCCGGAAGATTTACTGGAAGGAATGGAACAAGCGAAACAAAGCATGTTCGGAAGTTCCTTTGCAAGCCGAACGGAAGAGGCATTCACTCCGAAACGAAAAGCGCGGCGAACAGTCCAAGCTTCCACCGCTGCCGATGAGGAGTGGAAAGCAGGCGATAAGGCGAATCATAAGAAGTGGGGAACAGGCACGATTGTCCGTGTCCAGGGCGAAGGAGATAAGATGGAACTTGATATTGCCTTCCCGGCGCCAACAGGAGTTAAACGCCTGCTCGCCCAATTTGCTCCGATAACGAAAGAATAGAGGTGCTTTCTCTAGTGGATAAACAACTAGCTAAAGAAAAAATTGATGCATTAAAGGAAGTGCTTAATCAATACGGTTATGAATACTACGTGCTCGACAAGCCAACGGTACCGGATGCAGAGTACGATGCAAAATTAAGAGAACTGGAAGAACTGGAAGAGAAATTTCCGGAATTCATCACACCAGACTCGCCTACACAGCGGATCGGCGGTGCACCGATTGAAGGCTTTGAGAAAGTACGCCATCAAGTACCGATGCTTAGTCTGTCCAATGCTTTCAATGAAGAGGAGCTTCGGGATTTTGCGAGACGGGTCACGAATGCACTTGGGGAAAATTTCTCCTATATTTGCGAACTGAAAATTGACGGACTCGCCGTTTCCTTGACATACGAGGACGGCAAATTTGTCCGAGGTGCGACACGAGGCGACGGAATGGTGGGAGAGGACATTACCGTGAATCTGCGTACGGTAAGAAGTATCCCGCTCACGATTAAAGATAAGGAAACCCTTGAAGTACGCGGCGAAGTGTTCATGCCGAAAGCTTCATTTGAAAGCTTGAATAAAATAAGGGAAGAGAAGGATCAGGAGCTATTTGCGAACCCGCGTAATGCTGCCGCAGGTTCCTTACGCCAATTGGATCCGAAAGTCGCTGCAAGCAGGAACTTGGATGTCTTTCTGTATGCTGTCGGTGTCTGGGAAGGTAATACACTCCCTACCCACAGTGCCAGATTGGAACGTTTGCAAGAACTCGGCTTCAAAACAAATCCGGAATGGAAGAAATACGATACTATTGAAGAAGTAATAGAATTTGTCAATTACTGGACGGAGAAACGCCAAGATTTACCATATGAGATCGATGGGATCGTCATAAAAATTGATGATTTGAATCAACAAGAGGAGCTCGGGGTTACAGCAAAGAGCCCGAGATGGTCGATTGCCTATAAATTCCCGGCAGAAGAAGTGGTGACGAAACTGCTCGATATCGAGTTGAGTGTGGGACGTACCGGTGTTGTTACTCCGACAGGTATTTTAGAGCCGGTTCGAATTGCCGGTTCGACAGTGGGACGCGCATCCTTGCATAATGAAGACCTTATCCGCGAACAGGATATCCGGATTGGGGATACAGTCGTTGTTAAAAAAGCAGGGGACATCATTCCGAAAGTTGTCCGTGCAGTGAAAGAACAACGGACTGGTGAGGAAGCTGAATTTGCAATGCCATCCCATTGTCCAGCATGTAATACAGAACTTGTCCGTTTGGAAGAAGAGGTGGCGCTCCGTTGTATTAATCCAAACTGTCCGGCGCAACTGATCGAAGGGATGATCCATTTCGTCTCGCGGAATGCGATGAATATCGACGGACTTGGGGAAAAGCTTGTCATGCAGTTATTTAATGAAGGATTAGTTCATACGATACCAGATCTCTATCGTCTAGAGCGGGAGAAACTGTTGGAACTTGAACGGATGGGAGAGAAATCGGTATCCAATCTTCTGAACGCAATCGAAGCTTCAAAAGGCAATTCGTTGGAGAAATTAGTATTTGGGCTTGGCATCCGATTTATCGGGGAGAAAGCAGCCCAGATTCTTTCCCAGGAATTTGAAACGATGGAACGTCTGCAGCGAGCAACGTACGATGAATTTGTTGCTATTGATGAAATCGGGGAAAAGATGGCAGATTCCTTGGAACAGTATTTCTCCGAGGATAAAGTGAATGCAATGCTCCAAGAACTAAAAGATCTTGGGGTGAACATGGAGTACACGGGACCGAAAAAAGCAACCGGTGCTGAGGATAGTCCATTTATGGATATTACGGTCGTCCTTACTGGCAAATTAGAAAAGTTAAGCAGAAATGAAGCGAAAGCAAAAATCGAAGCCCTCGGCGGAAAAGTAACCGGCAGTGTAAGCAAGAAGACGGGACTTGTCGTTGCCGGGGAAGCAGCAGGGTCGAAATATGATCGAGCTAGAGAGCTTGGTATTACAATTTGGAACGAAGAACAGCTGTTGGAAGCGTTAGATGGTTAGGCAAGGAGTGAAGAAAAATGAAAAAGCTGACGGTTCTATTATTATGTGCCCTCCTTGTGCTTACAAGCTGTGCACCATCATTGGATAGTGATGATGAGGTCTTACAGAATGAGGAAGATACGGAGGTTGAAACGTCCATCGTTCCAAGCAGTCGCTTGGGGGAAAAGGCATATCGCATGATCCTTCCATACCGGACGAGTGAAGCGCGTGGTATAATCGGCAATCAAGTGGCAAACCGCGTTGATATTGATGAGATGGAAGAAGGGTTGAGACGTCACTCCGTCGATTACTTTGACCCAGAGGATTATTATTTTCAGGAAGGACGCTACTTGGATGAGGAGACAGTTATTAATTGGATAGATGAACTTAACCCGGAGCGACCGGATGATTTACAGGATTGGGATAAGGAAGCGAATGAAAACAATCCACGTATCTTCTCGCATATTTTAGAGCAAAACTATTTGTTGCAACAGGAGAATGATGAGGAGAATGCCGTACAAGTTGCAGGAATTTCAATCGGTATCGCTCTGAAGTCGGTCTATCGTTACCAATTGGAACAAGGTGGAGATTATTTCTACTATGATATATCAATGAACGAGATGCTTGCAAAGGGCTATGAAGTTGCAGAAAGTGTTGTGGAGCGTCTGCGGGAATCAGAAGACGTTCCCGATGTACCAATTTTAATCGCGCTCTACCGGGAGGAGGCGCAGAACTCGCCTGTACCGGGAAACTATGTCACGAAAACTCTTGTTCCAAGTGGAGAGAAGAAAATTGGTAATTGGGAAGATATTGATGAAGAATATGTTCTATTCCCATCCAATGAAGCGCGTGATAAATATTTAACAGACTATGAGAATTTTAATAACTTCGGAAATAAAATTGCCGACTTCTTTCCAAACTATGTCGGGGCGATCGGCAGCGGCTTCTATGTCGATGGCGAACTGCAACAACTAACGATTGAAGTCCCAATCGAGTTTTACGGGAAAGCGGAAGTAATTGGTTTTACCCAATACGCCTATGACCAAGTGCAAAAAATTTTCCCGAATTATTATGATTTAGAGGTTAATGTTACCTCGAGCAACAATGTGGAAAGTCTTATTTACCGGAACGCTAAGGAAGAACAACCGACCATTCATATCTATCATTAATAGAACTAGACTCGGAGGATAATCAGAAACTGCTATCCTTCGAGTCTATTTTATTTTTCGTGTAAGCGTTTTTATTGAACGGTTACACTACTTTCGTTACAATAATAGATGGGAATAAAGTAGAATTGCAATCTAGTATTGCAACAAAATCACGGAGGAGGTTTTTTACATGGTAGTTCCATACACACACGAACCCTTCACAGATTTTACTGTAGAGGAAAACCGTAGGAAGATGGAAGATGCTCTAAAGAAGATTGAAGCGGAATTTGGTAAAGAATACCCGCTCATTATTGGTGGCGAACGCATTACAACTGAAGATAAAATTAAAGTCGTAAACCCTGCAAATAAAGAAGAGGTACTGGGGTTTGTTTCGAAATCAAATAAAGAACTCGCGGATAAAGCGATGGAAGTCGCCGATGAAACGTTTAAAACATGGAGGAAATCAGATCCGAATTTCCGCGCAGACATTTTATTCCGTGCAGCAGCCATTGTACGTCGTCGCAAGTTCGAATTCAGTGCCCATCTTGTAAAAGAGGGTGGCAAGCCTTGGAAAGAAGCAGATGCAGATACAGCTGAAGCAATTGATTTCCTTGAATACTATGGCCGTCAGATGCTTAAAATAAAAGACGGGGTGGAGGTAAATAGCCGTCCGATTGAACATAACCAGTTTCATTATATTCCATTAGGAGTAGGGCTTGTCATTTCTCCTTGGAACTTCTTGTTCGCAATTATGGCTGGAACGACAACCGCTGCAATGGTAACAGGTAATACTGTTTTATTAAAACCTGCCAGTGCAACACCAATCATCGCTTATAAACTGATGGAAGTTCTGGAAGAAGCCGGAATGCCTAAAGGTGTCGTCAACTATATTCCAGGACCAGGAAGCGAAGTGGGGGATTACCTTGTAGAACATCCACGCACACGCTTTGTCAGCTTTACAGGTTCCCGTGAAGTTGGTACACGTATCTTTGAACGTGCAGCAGTTGTCCAAGAAGGACAAATCTGGCTAAAACGTACAATCATTGAAATGGGTGGAAAAGATACGATAGTGGTAGATAATGAAGCAGATTTAGAGCTTGCTGCAGAATCTATCGTTCAATCTGCCTTTGGATTCTCTGGACAGAAATGTTCTGCTTGCTCACGCGCAGTCATTCATGAAGATGTATATGATCAAGTAAAGAATCGCGTGATTGAGCTAACGAATGAATTGACTCATGGAGACCCAACAGACAATCATAATTTCATGGGACCGGTTATCGACCAAGCAGCCTATGATAAGATTATGGGCTATATTGAAATTGGGAAAGAGGAAGGAAAACTTGTTGCTGGTGGTGAAGGGGACGACAGTAAAGGCTGGTTCATTAAACCGACTGTATTTGCTGATGTCGATCCGAAAGCCCGCATTATGCAGGAAGAAATATTCGGTCCTGTTGTTGCATTAACGAAAGCTAAAGACTTTGACGAGGCAATTGAGATTGCAAACAACACTGAATATGGTCTAACAGGGGCCGTTATCACGAATAACCGCGAGCATCTGGAACAAGCACGAGTTGACTTTCATGTTGGAAACCTTTACTTTAACCGCGGCTGTACCGCAGCAATCGTAGGTTACCAACCATTCGGTGGTTTCAACATGTCCGGAACCGACTCAAAAGCAGGCGGTCCAGACTACCTTATTCAGCATATGCAAGGTAAGACAACGTCAGAAATGCTGTAATTTAATAGATATAAAGAAATGCCATGTTAATTGCTCTTTTGGACAATTAACATGGCATTTTTTCTTTTTTGAGGAAAATAGGAAAATTTTAACCTAGATAATCGCTACTTATAGTCAATAATTTTCCCAATATGAATTTTTAGAAATTATGCTATAATATAAATATAGCGAGTAGATATAGTATTTTAGTAGAGGTGGCAGGGGGAACATATGATAGAAATTGGCTCATTCATCAAAATGCAACGTACAAAACAAAAAATGACCTTGGGTGAGCTTGCAGAAGGAATCGTTTCCGTATCATACCTGTCAAAGATTGAGAACTTGAAGACAGAAGCAAGTACACATATAATCCAGCTGCTATGTAACCGACTTGGCATTGAACTAGGCCAAACAATGGATGATGTGATTGAAGAAAAATGTGAAGAATGGTTCAGCATGCTATTCTACAACCGACAACAGGATGAAATTACGGAAGCTTACAAAGAGCTGCAAGAACTGATGGATACGAATTTGTCTGGCAGCATGCTTTTATTCGAAATTCATAAGATTCGCTATTACCTTCTCTTGGATAAAAACAATAAGGCTCTTGACCAGATTAACAAATTAAATAAGATGTCCACTTCATTTGAAACAAGGGAGCTTTACTTCTGGTTTAAATACAGAGGGAATTATTATTCGCAGACAGGTGAAACAGCGATTGCCCTTGATAAATACCTAAAAGCGGAAGAATTAACACGTAAGCTCGAAGTGACAGAAGATGAAGTTGCTGATCTGCATTATACGATTTCCATTACATTCAGCAAGTTAAGACACACGTTAGAAGCGATTGAATATGCGAACAAGGCATTAGATACCTTTATGAAAAAGTATCATTTCATGCGTTGCGCGCAAAGTCATATCGTTTTAGGAATATCTTATCGCCGCATCAAAATGTATGATAAAGCGATTGAAAATTACAACTTGGCTAAACATCTTGCCGGCCTAAACAGTAATCGGGAGCTCATCCAACTCACTAATCAGAATCTTGGTTACTTGTACGCAACCAAAGGTGAAAATAAGGAAGCAATTAAATATTATCTGGAAATAGTAGATGATAAGGAAATCATTGTTCAAGATAAAGTACCAGCTCTGACAGAACTGATTAAAGTTTATTACGACATGGAAGAGTTTGATAAAGCGAATGAAATGATTGGGGATGCACTGGAATTATTGAAAAAGCATCCTAAAAATAGAGTCTATGAATTTTACCATTATGTGATATGGACGTATCATCACTCGATTAATGGTGAAGCGAAGAAATTTGTGAATCTAGTTAAGGATAAGTTCATTCCATTCCTGAAAAAACGGAAGGATCATGCAAATACACTTATTTTTGCGACGATGCTTGCTAAGCATTACGAAAGCATCCATAAGTATAAGGATGCGACGAAATATTACAAACTCGCTAATGATTCATATAAAGAGTTATCTAACATTTAAAGGAGGGATGTACAAATGAAGAAGCTATTATCTGGTTTTGCACTCGCAGCAATCTTAGTTTCAGGAGTCTTCTTTGCGGTAAACACAGATGCAGACGATTTGACTTGGGGAGAGCGACACCCGCCTATCTTCAATAATGTAGGAGAGTATTAAAAAAATCAGTAGATTCATTCGTTTTTATTATCCCCAATAATGAAAACAGCTTACCTGAAATGGAAATAATCATTTCAGGAATTTTTTTGTTTAAAATGGATAAACGATCGCTGTTTGTGGTTAGCTTGCTAATGTCCAGACTTCTCTGCTATCATCATTAGTGATATAATATTAAAATGTAATAAATGAGTTTATTTGATAAAGCTAGGAGGTTCGAGCGATGGCAGATGATATTTCAAAAGAACGAGTAATGCATGTTGCTGATTTGGCGAGACTTCATATTACAGATGAGGAAGCAGAAAAGCTTGCAGAAGAATTACGGTCGATCATTAAACATGCAGAACAGCTCAAGGAACTAGATACGACAAATGTTGAGCCAACAACCCATGTAATTCAGTTAGAAAACGTTATGAGGAAAGATGAACCAAGAACGGATTGGATTACCCAAGAGGAAGCGCTGAAGAATGCTCCTGATCATAAAGACGGTCAATTCCGCGTACCATCTATTCTTTCTGAGTAATTGAAAGTTCATATAAGAGAATGTTCAAAAGAGGATGAAAAGGACCGAGGTCGGCTAAGTACACAACGTCCTGTGCGTCGAAGTTCGGAGCGGCAAGAGCTCCCAGTACCAGAATTGTACTGGGAGACGGGAAAACAAGCTAACGAGCTTCTTGCGTGTAGGATGACGTTTCTACATTGTCCACAGGACGTGGAGGGTTTAGAAGAATCACTTCTTTTAAGGAGTGTCCTTTTCACCAGACTTTTTGAACCACCTTTATAAAGGAGGAAATCCCATGTCATTATTTGACCACTCGATTAAGGAGCTTGAAGAGAAGCTACATAATAAAGAGATTTCGGTCCAAGATTTAGTGAAAGCTTCCCTTGATCGGATCAAGGAAGTTGATGATGAAATCCAGGCCTTTATTACGCTGGATGAAGAGAATGCCATGAAACAGGCAAAAGAGTTGGATGAGAGTTCGGAAGAGAAGAGCCTCTTCGGTCTTCCAATCGGACTTAAAGATAATATTGTTACGAAAGACTTACGTACAACGAGCGGAAGCAAGATATTAGAAAACTTTAATGATCCGCTCTATGACGCAGAAGTAGTTGAGAAATTAAAAGAACAAAAAACAGTTACAATCGGTAAATTAAACATGGATGAGTTCGCAATGGGATCTGGTACAGAGTACTCAGCATACAAAAAGACGAAAAATCCATGGGATACAGACCGTGTGCCAGGAGGATCCAGTGGTGGCTCAGCAGCTGCAGTAGCGGCAGGTGAACTTAAGTTTGCTTTAGGATCTGACACGGGTGGATCAATTCGCCAACCTGCAGCATTTTGCGGTGTTGTTGGAATGAAACCGACGTATGGTCGTGTTTCCCGTTTTGGTTTAGTTGCTTTTGCATCTTCCTTGGATCAAATTGGTCCGATTACTCGTATGGTTGAGGACAATGCCAGGGTTCTAGAAGTGATTGCCGGACATGATGAGAAAGACTCAACAAGTGCAAATCTCGAGGTACCCGTCTTTACCGATGCTTTAACAAAAGATGTTGCAGGTCTTAAAATCGCTGTACCAAAAGAATACTTTGGTGAAGGTGTTGCACAGGAAGTTAAAGATGCTGTTAGAGCAGCTATTGAAAAGTACGAATCCCTCGGGGCAACTTGTGAAGAGGTGTCCTTACCACATTCGAAGTACGCGTTATCCACATACTATATACTTGCATCAGCAGAAGCGTCAGCAAGTCTTGCGCGCTTTGACGGTGTTCGTTACGGAGTGCGCGCAGAAAATGTAGAAGACATGATTGATATGTACAAGCGTTCCAGAAGTGAAAACTTCGGTGAAGAAGTAAAGCGCCGGATTATGCTCGGTACGTTTGCACTTAGCTCGGGATATTATGATGCTTACTATAAGAAAGCGCAAAAGGTTCGCACGCTAATCAAAAATGATTTCGAGCAAATTTTTGAAGAATATGATATTATCCTTGGGCCGACTGCGCCAACAACTGCGTTTAAATTAGGCGAAGAAATGGATGACCCGGTGATAGCTTATGCAAATGATGTTTTAACAATCCCTGTAAACCTTGCAGGTGTCCCGGCAATTTCGATTCCGTGTGGATTCTCAAGTGAAGGATTGCCGATCGGACTGCAAATCATCGGTAAACATTTTGATGAAGCAATGGTTTATCGTGCTGCCCATGCATTCGAACAAGCGACAGACTTTCATAAACAACGCCCCGATATTGGAGGTGCGGCTAAATGAATTTTGAAACGATTATTGGTTTAGAAGTACACGTTGAATTAAAAACAAAATCTAAAATCTTCAGTCCTAGTGTCAATGCTTTCGGCGACCATCCAAACGCGAACGTGAACCCGATTGACTTGGCCTACCCAGGAACACTTCCTGTACTAAATGAAGAAGCGGTGAATTTTGCAATGAAGGCGGCAATGGCATTGAATTGTGAAATTACAACAAATATGACATTCGACCGCAAGAACTACTTTTATCCCGATAACCCGAAAGCTTATCAGATCACCCAGGATGAAAATCCAATTGGTCGAAATGGCTGGATTGAAATCGAAGTAGCCGGGAAAAAGAAACGAATTGGAATTACCCGTATCCATATGGAAGAAGATGCTGGTAAATTAACCCACGGAGATGACGGCTATTCTTATGTCGACTTCAACCGTGCAGGTACTCCGTTAATTGAAATTGTCTCCGAGCCTGATATGCGTACGCCGGAAGAAGCATATGCTTATCTAGAGAAATTAAAGAATATTATCCAGTACACAGGTGTTTCGGATGTAAAGATGGAGGAAGGTTCCTTACGTTGTGATGCGAACATTTCCTTACGTCCAATTGGCCAAGAAGAATTCGGAACAAAGGCTGAACTGAAAAACTTGAACTCCTTCTCTTTTGTTCAAAAAGGACTTGAATTTGAAGAGAAACGCCAAGAGAAGGTATTGCTTTCCGGCGGTGTGATTGAACAAGAAACCCGCCGCTATGACGAAAAGACAAAAGAAACGATTCTTATGCGGGTGAAAGAAGCTGCAGACGATTATCGTTACTTTCCAGAGCCGGACCTCGTAAGTTTATATGTCGATGACGCATGGAAAGAACGAATCAAGAGTGAAATCCCCGAGCTTCCAGATGCACGAAGAGAACGTTATGTAAAAGAACTTGAACTCTCAGCGTATGATGCTGGAGTACTTACAAGCTCAAAGGAAATGGCTGATTTCTTCGAAGCAGCAATTGCGGAAGGCGCAGACATCAAACAAGCGTCAAACTGGCTCATGGGTGAAGTCTCTGCTTATATGAACAAGCATTTGAAGGAGCTCTATGATCTTGCCATCACACCGAAATCTCTTGCAACATTAATCAAACTAATTGAAGATGGAACGATTTCCTCTAAAATCGCGAAGAAAGTATTTGCAGAGATTGTGGAAAAAGGCGGCGATCCGGAGAAGATCGTTCATGAAAAAGGGCTCGTCCAGCTCTCTGACCCTGTGAAACTGCAAGAAATCATCAACAGGGTTCTTGATGAGAACGAACAGTCCATTATCGACTTCAAGAACGGGAAAGACCGCGCACTCGGCTTCCTCGTCGGTCAGACGATGAAAGCAACAAAAGGTCAAGCGAACCCGTCGATGGTGAATAAGATATTGAAAGAAGAATTAGAGAAACGTTAAGTTCAAAGAAAAGCGGGAATGCTGTCAAATGATAGGGTTCCCGCTTTTCTTTCACTGTATAAAATAAAATGAACCAATAACTTTATCAGATGTTGCCTAGCTATTATAATTTAAGTGGGTGTGTTGTTTTATATATAAGATGGACTAAAGTCGTCAAATTGTCTAATAGATGCATTCTACCGGCCAAAAAGTGAACGTGCGTCCTCTATATCCCTCGAAGGATTAATCTTTATGCTTGTTCGTATAAATAAAGGCACTCTAATGCCTTGAAGATTTGATCCTTTCGCTCCTTCGTATGGATAGAGGCGCTCTAATGCCTTGAAGATTTGATCCTTTCGCTCCTTCGTATGGATAGAGGCGCTCTAATGCCTTGAAGATTTGATCCTTCCGTTCCTTCGTATGGATAGAGGTGCTCTAATTCCTTGAAGGATTGATCCCTTATGTCATTCGTATGGATAGAGGTACTCTTATGTTCTGAAGGAGTAATCTTTCCGATCGTTTGTATGATAAGCGCAGCAAACCTTGTCAAATAGCAGCATCCAATAAGGTGAAAAAGGAATAACCGAGCTAGTACTCGATTTTTATGAAAGGCAAGGCTTAAATTTAACGGATATAAGCTCCTGCTTTTAAATTTTAGTAAAAAGGCTTATGATGGAGAATAGAGTTTACATTGACAGTTGCCCTTATGAAAATCAGGGAGGAATACGAATGAAAAGAGCGCGTGTGATATATAATCCAACTTCAGGGAAGGAGGCAGTTAAAAAAGAATTGCCACTTATCCTTGAGACATTGGAAATTGCGGGTTATGAAACATCTGCCCATGCGACGACAGGCGAGAACGATGCGATGGAAGAAGCGAGACGTGCAGTTGAGCGGCAATATGATCTCCTTATTGCAGCAGGAGGTGACGGCACGATTAATGAAGTCATCAATGGGATTGCAGAACAATTTTACCGTCCGAAGCTGGGCATCATTCCAGCAGGTACAACAAACGATTTTGCAAGAGCGTTGAATATCCCGCGGGATATTAAGAAAGCACTTGAAATTATTGTTGCCAACGAGACAATGGATCTTGATATCGGTAAAGTGAACGACCAATACTTCATTAATATCGCAGGTGGTGGCCGGTTAACCGAGCTTACCTATGACGTACCAATCAAGTTGAAAACCGTCCTCGGCCAGCTTGCCTATTATATTAAAGGAATTGAAATGCTCCCATCCTTAAAACCGGCAAGAGCAAGAATCGAGTATGACGGCAATGTCCTCGATGAAGATATTATGTTATTTCTAATATCCAACTCAAATTCGGTCGGAGGTTTTGAAAAGCTTGCACCTGACGCCAAGCTTGATGATGGTTATTTCGATATGCTTATTTTAAAGAAAGTGAATTTAGCAGAATTCATTCATATCGCAAGCCTTGCACTCCGAGGCGCGCATTTGAATAATGATAATATCATTTATACGAAATCAAAACGGATCAAAGTCACCCCGACGGAGAAAATGCAGTTAAATGTAGACGGAGAATATGGCGGACTGCTGCCTGGTGAATTTGTCAACTTGAACAAGCATATTGAAATGATCGTCCCGGAAATATTTATCCATCAACAAATTGAAGGTTTAAAGGAAGATTAACATGGCAAAATCAATTGCTCCTGTAAAGAAAAATGAATACGTAACATTGACTTTTGAAGACCTGACACATGAAGGAAATGGTGTCGGGAAAGTAGGGGGCTATCCATTATTTGTCCCGAATGGTCTACCGGGGGAAGAAGCGGTTGTTAAAGTAATCAAAGTGAATAAAAATTTCGGGTTCGGTAAATTGATTGAGCTGAAGAGTACAAGTGAAGAAAGGGTTGATCCTACTTGTCATGTGCATTGTGGTGGTTGCCAGTTGCAACATATGAGCTATAACCTCCAACTGCAAATGAAGCAGAATCAAGTACAGAATGTCATGAAGAAGATTGGACATCTGGAACATGTGCTGGTTCATCCAATCATCGGGATGGACAACCCATTTCATTACCGAAACAAAGTGCAAATTCCGGTTGGAGAAAAAGACGGAAAACTTATTACCGGTTATTATCAAAAGCGAAGTCATCGGATCGTTGAAGATTTAGATACGTGCAGCAGCCAGGCCGAGGAAATTAATGAGATTCTTCCGGAAGTGAAAAATATCGCAAACCGGATTGGGATCGAAGCATATGACGAGGAAAACCACCGCGGAGTCTTGCGCCATATCATGCTCAGGACCGGTTATGCAACAAAAGAAATAATGCTTGTTTTAGTCACCAAATCAAATAAACTTCCGGGTAAAGAAATGTTGATTCAGGAACTGACGGAGAAATTTCCCAATATCAAATCCATCGTGCAAAATATTAACGAGCAACGCACGAACCTTATTCTTGGTAAGAAAACGAAAGTGTTATGGGGAGAAGAATATATCCATGATAAAATTGGCGACCTGACGTTTGCCATTTCAGCAAAATCATTTTATCAAGTGAATCCTGTACAAACTAAAGTACTTTATGATAAAGCTTTGGAATATGCCAAGATCGATGAGAATGATGTCGTGATTGATGCATATTGTGGTATCGGTACGATTTCATTATTTTTAGCGCAAAAAGCAAAGAAAGTTTACGGAGTGGAAGTTGTTCCGGAAGCTATTCATGATGCAAAGGCAAATGCAAAACTAAACGGAATGAACAACGTGGAATTTGTTGTTGGGCAAGCCGAGAAAATCATGCCGGAATGGAAACGCGAAGGATTAGATCCAGATGTGATTGTTGTGGATCCACCAAGAAAAGGCTGTGCGCCAGAATTCCTTGAAGCAATGATCGAAATGGAACCGAAACGGATTGTATACGTGTCATGCAATCCATTAACGTTAGCACGGGATCTTCGAATATTAGAAGATGGCGGGTATCGTACAAATGAAGTGCAGCCTGTGGATATGTTTCCGAATACGACACATGTGGAGGCTATAGCGTTGATACAACGGAAAATGTCTAATTAAAAAATACTCTTGACAACCATAATAAACTTTTGCTAATCGCACCACCCATTCTGTAATAATAAACATTTGCTTTTTCAATATAAAACTCAATAATTACTCGGGTTTTCCTCAATAGGATCCCGAGTTTTTTTTCATGTCTTTTTCAATATCCTTTCAATACAGTTATGTTCCTAAACCATTGACCTTGCAGGGTTTATTCAATATCCCACTCAATATAATTTCAATAACAATTCAATACCCATCCACTATTTTTATCTTTTTTCATCATCTCTTTTTTTCAATATTTATCTCCACTACTTTTCGAAAAAATTTATTCCATTACTGAAAAAAACCATGAAAAAACGGCCGAAAAAGGCTCGAAAAACGATCATTTCTGAACCGAAAATCCTTCAAAATGGGGGTTCTTTAGCAAAACTATATTCTGACACCGACGGTGGAATGCGGGTTGGAGGGGGGGTTTTAGCAAATGTTTAATATTATGGTACAGAAAGTGTAGATAAATATTAAACACCTGACTGTCATAATAAACTTTTAATTAATTTCACCACCAATTCTGTGAGAATAAACATTTGCTTTTTCAATATAAAACTCAACAATTACTCGGGTTTTCCTCATCAGGAGCCCGAGTTTTTTCATGTCTTTTCCAATATCTTTTCAATGCAGTTATGTTCCTAAATCCTTGTCATTACTGGGTTTATCCAATATCCAATTCAATAATAAATCAATACTCATTCAATATTTTCTCTTTATTTTATCCCTCTTTTCTCCACTATCTTTTCTAGAATTTTTCCTTATTCCATTCCCAAAACTTTATTCCAACTTCGAAAAAACCATAAAAAAACAGCCGAAAAAGGCCGGAAAAACGGTCATTTTTGATTCGAAAAACGTCCGAAAAGGGGGTTCCGTCGCAAAACTTTATTATAACTCAAACGGTGGAATGCGGGTTGGAGGGGCGGGAAAAAGCAGGGGTTTATTATGGTTGTACAGAAAGTGTAGATCAATATTAAACAATTTCTTGTGATAATAAACTCTTGCTAACTTCACCACCCATTCTGTAATAATAAACATTTGCTTTTTCAATACCAGACTCAAAAATTACTCGGGTTTTCCAACATAGGATCCCGAGTTTTTTCATGTCTATTTCAATAATTTTTCAATAGAAATTATCTACTTCTAAGTATTGTTTATCTATTACAGATTGTTTTCAAATGATAACTGATTACTTCCTTCACCTTTTCTGGAGTATACACATCTGGTCTTAACAAAGCATGGAATGACAGCCCTTCAATCAATGCAGATAACCGGTTGCCTTCTAAATCTGCATTAACTGAATCTGATAAAATTCCTTTTAGAGTTAATATCTTGATCATTGAATTTGCTAAATCATATGTACCAGCAGTCATTTCGTCTTTCTTTTCTTTTAATGCATCACTCGTTAGCGAACGGAGTGCAAAAATCCACCAAACGCTCGTTTCAATTTTCTTTTCTTCGTCGATTGGTACAAGCTCCAGTAACACTTCCTCAACTGCCTGTATTGGATTTTTTGACCATTCTTTATATTCAGAACGCTTATTTCCTTCTTCTATGAAGTATTCTATAATAAACAGCAGCATTTCATCTTTAGTTGAAAAATAATGTCTTAACGCACCAGGAGACATTTCTGCTTCGTCGGCGACTCTTCGTATTGATGCTTTCTCAATACCTTCATTCTCAATAATCCTCCATGCAGCTTCAGCAATTAACTTTCGTTTCTTGTCATGATTAACAAATTTTGGCATGAAAAATATCACTTCCTTTTTTGATACAGTGTGTTATTATCTTTTTAGCACAGTGTGTTATTATGATAATATCACACTATATAAAGGGGGACTAATTATTTGATTGAATTAATTGAAACAATGATGCCTTCCTCATCAATAGATATATCCTTAGCCCTACTAATTATTTCCATATGTGCCTTAGTTGATATATTAAGTCCTGGTGTGCTAGCTATTACGGGCTATTTATTACTTACACAACCTAATCAGCTATCTTCTCGTCTATTTGTATTTTTACTTGTTATTCAGTTAGGTTATTTCATGATTGGTTTATTACTGTACTTTGGTGGAGATACACTATTGGAGTTGATTGGAAAATTATCTGAATTTGATTTTATAAATTGGTTCTATACTATTACGGGAACACTTCTTGTTTTAATTAGCTTCATAAAACCAAAAGACAGCACAATAGAACGTCTTACGTCATGGATTCCAAGACAGACAACAATTAAGGGAATAATTATTTTGGGTATTATTGTGTTTCTTATTGAATTTGTAACGGCATTGCCTTATTTCTATTCGGTTTTTTTATTAAATCATCTGTCGATTAATTCTTTCTCTTCTATATTTGTAATAATTGGGTACAATCTTGTAATGGTGTTACCTTCCTTATTATTGTTAGGAATTAGTATTGTGTTTAACGATAAACTGCAGCACTTTCTGAAAAATATAAGAACAAAATTAAATGAAGTACCGATTACTTCACTATTAGTAGCAATAGGTGTAATAGGTGCAGTTTTTTTCAATATTGGTATTCGTGGGATTTTAAGTTAAAAATATTAAACGAGGTGTATAAACATGAAAGAGATTATTAGTGGAATTAGTTTACTACTCCTAATTCAAGGAGTGGGAGGTTTAATCAATCATTTAACCAATGGTGGGAAAAGTTGGTTTTTAGTGAATTACATTGAGGCGTTTCAAGGTTGGGAAATTGTTATAGACATTTTGTTGATTGTTATTGGTGGGATTATTGGTTTATTTTCCATAAAAAAATCTAGTTTATCTTAGCGTTATTAGCGTAAGACTAAAAATGTAATAGTGATGATGATGGTTACGAAAATGTATGTACCAGGCAAGAGGTGAAAAAATGAATCAACAGAAAAAAGCATTACATGAGGGTTTAGCAAATTTTCCAGGAAGATGGCTTGGGGGAATTTCTTTAATCGTAGCTCCCATCCTATTAGTTATTTCTGCTTTGCTGAGAATAAGATTTAATTTCTTTTTCCCAGATCAGCTAGCTGCTTATAATACACATCCGACCTTAATGCTTATATCCTATAGTCTTTTTTTGATTGGAACAATTCTACTATTTCCAGCTGTTTTAATACTTGTACAATTAATTAGTAATAAAAAACCACGTTTAGGTTTTTGGGGTGGCTTATTAGTCATTGTTGGTCTATTTGCAAGAGCGTTCCACTCGGGAGTAGATCATTTCGCTTTTCAAATTGTAAGAAGTACAGACGTTGACGTTGCTACAAACCTTGTAGGAGATTTTTATGGCATGTTCCATGTTGTTAATATATTAAATTTCTCTATCTTTTTTGGATGGATTGTATTAGCTATAGGAGCATATGCGTCTAAAGTTTTTGGATGGTTTCGTTCGCTTGCTCTAGGAGTGATGTTTACCTTAGCGTTAGGGGTGCTAAAAGGAACAAATATGACAACGATTATTTCATTAACTGGGCTCTGCATCGCACTTCTTCCATTGGGCGTTGAAGTTTTAATAAATGGTAGTAGGCCTAAATTGAAAACGGTTCTGTTTTACGTAGTTATTATTGTTTTGGTACTCGGTTCGTGGTTATTCATGAGTGAGATGGAAAGACCAAATTAACTAAAACTCTATATAGAAATCAGAGATTGGTTTGGATGTATAAACATATCTATTTCACAAATCAGAGACATACCAGACGGAATACGTGTTTCTCTTTTATCATTGAAATCATTATTTCTATTATGTAGATCTCGAATAAACTCTTGGCAACCATAATAAACTCTTGCTAACTTTACCACCAATTCTGTAAGAATAAACATTTGCTTTTTTAATATAAACCTCAACAATATCTCGGGTTTTCCTCATCAGGAGCCCGAGTTTTTTCATGTCTTTTTCAATATCTTTTCAATACTGTTATGTTCCTAACCCATTGATATTACTGGGTTTGTCCAATATCTCACTCAATACCAATTCAATAAAAAATCAATAATCATCCAATACTTTTATCTTATTTCTTTATCTCTTTTCTCTCTTATTTACTTCCCTCTGTTCTAGCAGAACTTTATCCCAACTGCGAAAAAACCATGAAAAAACAGCCGAAAAAGGCCCGGAAAACGACCGATTTTAATCCAAAATTGGATAAAAATAAGGGTTCCGAAGCAAAACTTTATTATGACTGAAACGGTGGAATGCGGGTTGGAGGGGTGGGGTTTTCCCAAATGAATATTCTTATGGTACAGGAAAGTTGTCTAACTAAACGTTTGAAACGAAGTCAAAAGGAACAAGTCAAAAATCGATGCAACGTGCAGCAAAAGCGATCGAGCAGAGAGTGGAGCAACTGGAAGCGGTAGAAGCTCCTCAAGAGGATCAAACCATTCATTTTCATCAATCAAAAGCTCTAGAGTTACACAATTAGTTCCCGATCATGGGAGAAAGCATCACGCTAAAAGCAGGGGATAAAACACTTCTCCGAGATGCGAAATTTCAATTTCCTTTAGGAAAGACGATAGCTATAACAGGAAAAAATGGCTCGGGTAAGACAACGTTGCTTCATCATATTTTAAAACATGGGGAAGGGATAACGATCTCGCCAAAAGCTGTCATAGGAAGGTATCAACAAATGGACTATAGATTTTCAAAAGAAGAAACGGTATTGAATTTTATTAAAAATCGAAGTGATTACAATGAAAGCAAAATTCGAGCTGTACTTCACGCCATGAATTTTACTGGTAATGATATAAAAAAGAATGTCCTGAATTTAAGTGGTGGAGAGGCAACACGTTTAGTATTGTGTCAGCTATTTCTAGGAAGATATAATGTATTGCTTTTAGATGAACCGACAAACTTCTTGGGTTTTTTTGTATCGAGGCATTGGAACGATTTTTGAATGGATATGAAGGGACAGTTCTTCTCGTATCACATGATCGGACTTTCGTTGAGTCAGTGGCTGATTCTGTTTATGTTATCGAAGACCAAAAATTAATGTTGAAAAACTAAAATGAAGGGTTGAATCTAAAATAAGATTCAACCCCCTTTTCACTATTATATTTCTTAAAGAGATTGCTTGGATTATCGTTTTACAATTTCTTCATTATGCCTCTTCATGTTGAAATGGTTTTTATACTTCTTTCTTACCTGCTATGCCATAAAAGAATAGCTTGGTAAGATCCTCTGCTATTGGAAGTGTCATAGTGGCAACATCTTCCCGTTGCAAATATTCTTGAAACATCTTTAAATAGAATAAAATTGCTTCATTAGATATCTCAGAGTCAATATATCCTTGTTCTCTACCTTCATTAAAAAGTTTAATGAAGAGTGGAAGGGCTTCCTTTTGATATATTTCTTCAACATAACTCTGCCCACTAGCATAATCTTTCATAAAGTCTTGAAAAAATCGTTCACTTATTTGATTAGCGGCAATACCTTTTTCAAATATAATCTTTTTAATCTTCTCATTAAATGGGAGGTCATTAACTAATAAATGTTTTTGTTCATCCCATATCTGATCAACATAAAACTTAAAAACTAAACGAACAAGATTATCTTTGCTTTCAAAGTAATTATATATGGTGACTTGCGATACATTGGCCTTTTTAGCTATTTCTGTAATAGATACCTTTTGTAATCCATACTTCATGAATAGGGCTAATGCGGCATTTAATATGTCTCTTTTCTTTTGTTCCCTACGTTTTTCAAACCCATCCATATTCTTCACCTCATAGTTAGTTTAATAAAAATTATGTAATAAAACAATAAAAATAGTTCATAAGTTGTTGCAGAAACAACAAATTTTGTATATTATGAAATAAAAGAGTTAAATTAATTCATAATTATAAGGGGAATGAGGATTAATATTATGATAGAAAACTTTCCAGAAATTAAAACGATAAAACTAAAATTAAATGATGTAAATGTCAATTGCTATACAGCTGGAGAATCTGGTTCTCCTGTGATTCTTTTGCATGGTGCAGGAGTTGATTCAGCAAATATATCTTGGAGTGAGGTATTAGGTCCTTTATCAAAAAAACACCGTGTATTTGCTCCTGACCTTCCTGGGTATGGAGAAAGTGATAAACCTAATGTGGAATATTCACTTTCCTTTTACATTGATATATTGAATCAAATAATGGATCGTCTTCACCTTGAGAAGGCTAACTTGGTTGGACTATCTTTAGGTGGAGGAATCTCTCTTGGGTATACGCTCGAATATCCAGCTCGAGTAGAAAAGCTAGTATTAGTAGGTGCGTGGGGGCTATTTAGTAAACTTCCTTATCATCTTCTCACTTATTGGTATACACAATCATTCCTCAATGAACTTTCGTATAAATGGTCAAGTAAAAGCAGAAGATTTGTGAAGTGGACGCTGCTAAATAGTTTATTTGGAAATCCTAATAATGTATCAGAAGAACTTGTAGATGAAATTTATGGATTTTTACAAGCACCACATGCTGGTAAAGCATTTATGTCATTCCAGAGAAGTGAGATTACACGCACAGGACTTAGAACTAAGTTGGCAGAAAATCTATCTGAAATTAAAAAACGGACATTAATCGTTCATGGGTCAAAAGATACCTCGGTTCCTATTAAACATGCGTTTGAAGCACATGAGGCTATGAAGGATTCCGAGCTGTATGTAATGGAAGGGTGTAAACATTGGCCACAGAAAGAGAGACCGGAAGAGTTTACCCGAGTTATTACAACATTTCTAGGGAAAGAGTAAAGTAAAAATATGTACTTGAACAGGAGCTATAAAGAAATGAACATAGTAATTAAACAAGAACAGGTGAAAGACTATAAAATAACTGAAGAAGTGGTAAAGAATGCATTCGCTAATGCGGAGCACAGTGATAAAAATGAACATCATTTGGTGTCTCGTATTAGAAATTCAAACGTATTTATACCAGAATTATCTTTAGTGGCGATGGATAATGATGATAACAAACAAGTGGGACATATTATATTATCCAAGATAAAAATTAAAAATGAAGATCAAGTTGTAGAGTCACTGGCTCTTGCACCTGTATCTGTCCTACCAGAATATCAAAATCAAGGCGTAGGTAAATTATTGATTAGTAAAGCATTGCAAAAGGCAAAAGAGCTTAGGTTTAATTCGGTTGTTGTTTTGGGGCATCCTGAATATTATCCGAAGTTCGGGTTCAAAAAAGCATCCACTTGGGGAATAAAAACACCTTTTGAAGTACCAGACGAGGCATTTATGGCAGTGGAGTTAGGTGAAAATACCCTTGATAAAGTTTCAGGAGTTGTTGAATATCCTCGTGTGTTTTTTGAATAAAATGTAAATTGAAATTAAGAATATGACCATTAATTATATCTTTTTTATTGGTGTTCAATATTGTTTTTTCTGAAGAAGTTCTAGAATTGGAGATGATACAGCTGTTCCGTTTTTAGAGCCCCTCTATTAAAAGTATATCTTTCATGGTAGTTGAATCCATTTCTTAATTGATTCATACTTCGAGTAACATTATTAAGCATTTTTTGACTATAAAAAAATAGACTTTAATCAGTTAGTAGGGGAAATGGAAAAATGACCGCTGCCTCGGCCTTTGTGAAATAATTCGTTGTGATTAAATTAGCAAATCATCTTTAAACAATGATATAAAGGAGTGAGTTTATGTCTGCTAATAATTTTCCTGGACCAAATCCACAAACTCCATTTCCATTAGAAGGAAATAAAAATGTTCAATTTATTAAGCCAACTATAACAAGAAAAAATGTTTCTGTTGGGGATTATTCGTACTACGATAGTAAACATGGAGAGTCATTTGAAGAACAAGTTCTATATCACTATGAAGTAATAGGTGATGAACTGATTATAGGAAAGTTTTGTTCGATAGGTCCAGGAACAACCTTTATTATGAATGGAGCGAACCATCAAATGGATGGCTCTACTTATCCATTCCATTTGTTTGGCAGTGGGTGGGATATGTATGTACCTACCTTAGACGACCTGCTGATTAAAGGAGATACTGAAGTCGGAAATGATGTATGGATAGGAAGAGATGTAACAATTATGCCTGGAGTCAAAATTGGAGATGGAGCAATAATTGCTGCACAATCAGTTGTTACAAAAAATGTAGCCCCCTATACAGTTGTTGGAGGAAATCCTGCGATAGTTATAAAAAAACGTTATTCAGATAAAGTAATAGAGGATTGGCTAACAATAAAGTGGTGGGATTGGGATTCTAAGAAAATTAGTGATAATCTCGAGTTCATAATAGGTGGACATATAGATAAATTGAAAAAGAACAATTAAATTAAGATCGGACTGGATGCTTAATAGGTTCTTCTGATCTTTATTCTAAAATACTTCACTCTCGAAAAGTAGTGTGGATGATGACTTACTTGGTGGGTTTTGTACCAAAAGGTTAAGAAAGTAATTTAAGTAGAAAATCTATTTTCTTATATCTGAAACTCTTTTTCTACTATGTAGATCAATAATAAACACCTGACTGTCAAAATAAACATCTGCTACTCCCACCACCGATTTCGTAATAATAAACATTTGCTTTTTCAATATAGATCCAATAATTTCTCGGGTTTTCCTCATCAGGAGCCCGAGTTTTTTCATGTCTTTTCCAATATCTTTTCAATGCAGTTATGTTCCTAAATCCTTGTCATTACTGGGTTAATCCAATATCCAATTCAATAATAAATCAATACTCATTCAATATTTTCTCTTTATTTTATCCCTCTTTTCTCCACTATCTTTTCTAGAATTTTTCCTTATTCCATTCCCAAAACTTTATTCCAACTTCGAAAAAACCATGAAAAAACAGCCGAAAAAGGCCGGAAAAACGGTCATTTTTGATTCGAAAAACGTCCGAAATGGGGGTTCCGTAGCAAAACATTATTATGAGTGAAACGGTGGAATGCGGGTTGGAGGGGTGGTGTTTAGCAAATGATTATTCTTATTGTACAGAAGAAGTAGATAAATAATAAATTCTTGCTAACTTCATCACCAATTTTGTAGTAATAAATAATTGCTTTTTAAATACAAATCTTAATAATTACTCGGGATTTCCTCATCAGAATTCCGAGTTTTTTTCATGTCTTTTTCAAAATTTTTTTATACAGTTATGTTCCTAACCTATTGATATTACAATATGATTTCTTTTTTTAGTTGAGTGGTGGAATTGTAGAATCGGGAATACATGAGCTTACTAACGTTTATAATAACAAGAATTGAATATCCTAATTAATTGGAGGATGTTATTCGTGAATATCATAAAAAGATTCTTTACTAGTAGCACGACAACAGCTAACAAGAAGATTATTGTCGTTTATGTTATATTTCGTGCAATTGCTGTTTTTATGCTTATTAATCAAATACCAATGCAAAGATGGGGGGACGCTTTTCTTCTTATTCTTACACTCGCTTTATTTGAAATCCCGAAACTTGTGGAACGGGTGTTTAATATTGAAATTCCTAATTTATTGGAACTGATTATCATAATCTTTATTTTTAGTTCGACTATTCTGGGAGAACTGAGTGATTTTTACGGGTACTTTAAAATGTGGGATACGGCACTTCATACGCTCAATGGATTTTTAGCAGCCGGTGTCGGTTTTTCACTTGTCTATCTGTTAAATAGGAATGCTGAGGGGATAAATTTGAGCCCATTATTTCTAGCGATAGTGACTTTCTGTTTTTCTATGACTGTTGGCGTTATGTGGGAGTTTTTTGAATACGCCGCAGACCGATGGGGGAATCTCGATATGCAGAAAGACAGAATTGTTCAAGAAATCAACAGTGTTCGTATTGGTGAAAATAACGCTCTTTATCAGATTGAGAATATTCAACGAACCGTAATTGAAAGTAAGGACCCTTCAGGAAATGTTATTGAAACCGTTATAGATCACGGATATCTTGATATTGGAATTATTGATACGATGAAGGATTTATTTGTCAACTTGATCGGTGCAATTGTCTTTAGTGTGCTTGGCTATCTATATGCTCGGCATGATCAGAAGAAATATAGGTTTGTTCGGAATTTCATACCTACAAAAGGGAAGCCATAGTGAAAAATACATACCAGTGCTATTCATTCTGACCTCACTTACGTTAAAATAAACATCTCCATATTGGGGGGGTAATTCAATAATTTCTCGGGCTTCTTTTATTAAGAAACCGGGATTTTTGATTCCTTTTTCATAACAAATCAATATCTTTTCAATTGTTTATTCAATAGTTAATTATATTTATAAAACGGTTGTCATTACTGGAACTACTCAATATTTCACTTCTTTTATAACAATAAATAATCCACTACTTGTTCGTCATATTTCTTGTATCCTCTATTCATTCTACTTTCCGTTACGTATGATTTAGAGAGAACTTTTCAACTTAGGAAAGAGGTTAATAAATAGGGTAGATAGGCGGGAAAAATGCATTTTTGAATATCCTAGTGTATTCTTTTGAATGAATAGTCAAGATTTGTTATAGATATTAATTCTGTAGAATAAATGGTTATTGGAAATTGTTTTGAAAAACTTATTGTATGAATCCTCAAATGAGATAATTCAAAACACTCGAGTGAGGAAATTATAATATAGGATTAAACATTGGGGTTGAAAGTTCAATGAATGTAGAAAAGATTATAAATGAAATAAGCACTGAACTAAAAGGCACTCCAGGCATTGTTGGTGTAGTCTTGGGAGGTTCAAGAGCAAGAGGTACGAATCACGCAACTTCAGATATTGACATTGGAATTTATTATGATGAGTCAGCAGGATTTGATGTTGAAGCTGTTAGCAAAATAGCTACAAAATTGGATGATGACCACAGAGAAAACTTAGTTACATCATTAGGTGAGTGGGGTGCTTGGATAAATGGTGGTGGTTGGATTGTCGTTCAAGGGTACCATGTAGATTTGATTTTTCGGGATATAAAAAAGGTATCTCAAGTAATTAATGATTGTTTAAAGGGCAAGGTTTCTACTCATTATCATACGGGACACCCACATGCCTATCTAAATGTTATGTATATGGGGGAAATCTCCATTAGCAAAATATTGTTTGAGCGTACCAATCAAATTTCAGATTTAAAAGCAAAGGCAAAGCCTTATCCGAAAGTCCTAAAGGATGCCACCATCGACTATTTCATGTTTGAAGCATCTTTTTCTTTAATGTTTGCGAAGGATACCGTGGATAAGGATGATCTTTCATATGTTATGGGGCAATGCTTCCGAACTATTTCATGTTTAAATCAAGTATTATTTGCTTTAAATGAAGAATACTGTATCAATGAGAAGAAAGCAGTCCGGATGATTGATAACTTTAGTATAAAACCGAAAAGTTACAAACAAAGCATCGATAAGATCGTTACATTGATTTCTTCCGATCCTGACAGGACAAGAGAAGGAATTGAAATGTTACAACAACTTATTTCAGAAACAGAGATGTTATTAAGTAAAGGCTAAATAACTCTTTCAAATTTTATAGGAATTATTTTCCTTTGACTTTTGAAAAAAGATTATCTATACTAGTCACTGTATTTAAAAACGTTAAGGAGGATTATTAAAAAATGACACATTCGATGAGACTGCGTTTCCCAACTTTGAACCAGTAATTGAATACGTTCAAAGGCTCTGTCTTGTGTTTGCAGAGTAATGGGATTAGTCTGTCCTTTTTTTAATAATCTTTCATTTCATATTTGATAATTATCTATTATCCCGATATGAGGGTGTTTTTTAACCTATTTATCAATAGGTCCTAACAACATTCTCTATTCCGGATAATGATATGGAATGTTTAGAAAGGCGGATTGTTCTGCCTTTCTTTATTTTTGTACAATATTCTTACCCTAAAGGTAGGTTTATTTGTGGACAGCTATTCATGGCTTCCAAATAAAATATGGATGGGGCTTTTACCCTTTACTTCAATCACAGGCAGATGCTTGTGATTTTTTATTTTGGAAGGAACAAGAATGGAAAGCAAAATAGGAGGAAATATTCATGCAGTTTTTATTATTCTTTTGATACGAGCTTGATCTAGAAATAGAAGCTCGTATCGATCCTAGCTATCGGTACGAAATGAATCATTTTCGGGAGGTAGCAAACATGGAAAAAGTATGTTTTGAACTAGAAAATATAGAGTTAAATTATTTAGATAATACGGTATTAGAAATAGAACGTTTAGCGATACATCAATTTGATCGTATCGGAATTGTTGGGAAAAATGGTGCAGGAAAGAGCACATTGTTAAAGTTGCTTGCAGGGATCGTACATCCGTCAAGTGGCTCCGTCAAACGTCACGTAGATTTTGCTTATTTTGACCAATTAACAACACCTGAAGAATCAGAGATTGATTACGATTTAAAAGGAAAATTGGCGATTCCAGAAACTGAAATTAGTAACTTTAGTGGTGGTGAACAAACGAGACTCAAACTTGCACAAATCTTCTCCAGCTATCATGAAGCTCGATTAATTGATGAACCTACCACGCATCTTGATTCAGATGGTACGCAGTTTTTTATCGAAGAATTGATGTACTATTATGGTGCACTCGTACTTGTAAGTCATGATCGGTATGTGTTAGATCAACTGGTGACAAAAATTTGGGAAGTGGATGAAGGAACTGTAACAGAATATACAGGGAATTACACGGAATATGTTCGTCAAAAAGAGCTTGAAAAGAAACAACTCCTAGAACAACATGAAAAATATGTAAAAGAAAAAACACGTCTCATGAAAGCTGCTGAAGAAAAAATGAAAAAGGCAGAAAAAGTAACACAAGGAGATAAGAGAGTAACAAAAGTAAAAGGAAATCGAACGTTTGAAACGAAATCAAAAGGAACGAGTCAAAAATCGATGCAACGTGCAGCAAAAGCGATCGAACAGAGAGTGGAGCAACTGGAAGCAGTAGAAGCTCCTAAAGAGGAACAAATCATTCGTTTTCATCAGTCAAAAGCTCTAGAGTTACACAATAAGTTCCCGATCATGGGGGAGAGCTTAACGCTTAAAGCAGGGGATAAAACACTTCTCCGAGATGCGAAATTTCAATTTCCTTTAGGAAAAACGATTGCTATAACAGGAAAAAATGGCTCGGGTAAGACAACGTTGCTTCATCATATTTTAAAACATGGAGAAGGGGTAACAATCTCGCCAAAAGCTGTTATAGGTACGTATCAACAAATGGACTATCGATTTTCAAAAGAAGAAACGGTATTGGATTTTATCAAAAATCGAAGTGATTACAATGAAAGCAAAATCCGAGCTGTACTTCACGCTATGAATTTTACTGGTAATGATATAAAAAAGAATGTCCAGAATTTAAGTGG
>NZ_JAXHDC010000041.1:0-29690 GCF_037072045.1 Oceanobacillus sp. MO10714A
CTCGAGACTCCTGCAGGAGGAAAGGCATAGGTGAGACCCCGCAGGGCGGTAGCCCGAGGAGGCTCACCAGCCGCCTGCGGAAAGCGAGAGGTGTCTGGACTGCGGACCTCCAGGAGAAGGTTGCGCTTACGCTGAATGAACGAATCCGCGATTTTATCGAACTCCAAACCTACCTAGCTGTTTTAGGCTGTAAAAGTTAGATTGTTAATCATTTGATTGCTTAGCTAGTGCCACTGCTTCGTCAAATTCCGCCTCAATTTCAGGATTATGCTTATATGTTATTCGACTTACTACTATCGCAACAATCATAGCAAGGGTGAATCCTGGAACGATTTCATATAGAAAGCCGGATAAAACTTTTGAATTACCCCAGACAAAGACCGTGATTGCCCCGACGACCATTGCCCAAAGCGCACCAGCACTAGTGAACTTCTTCCAATACAAGGATAAAAGAATAACCGGTCCAAAGGATGATCCAAACCCTGCCCATGCGAAGGCAACCAAGCTTAGAATCGTATCGTTTTGTTCCCATGCAAAGTAGATTGCGATAAGCGCTATGAACAGCACTGCAATTCTTCCTAAATTAACATAGAACTTTTGGCTTGCTTCCTTCTTGAATACAACCTTATATATATCCTCTACTAGTGCAGATGAAGATACAAGTAATTGCGAGGATACGGTACTCATAATCGCTGCAAGCACCGCAGCAAGCATCATTCCAGCAATAAACGGATGGAAGAGGATTTGACCTAAAATAAGAAAAACGGCTTCCGAATTTGATAATGTAACATCTACATTCTGCTGGAAGTATGCAGCACCGACGATACCTGTAGCTATTGCCCCGCCAAGTGATAGAACAACCCAGCCAAAACCTATTCGACGCGCTGTTCTTGTTTCTTGCGCAGATTTAATTGCCATAAACCTAATAATAATATGGGGCTGTCCGAAATAACCGAGACCCCAAGCCAGCAGGGACACGACGCCGGCAAAGGTAGCTGTAGAAAACATATTAAAGACATCCGGGTTGAACGCCATCGCACTCGATGCTGTTTCTCTTAAGCCGCCCGTTGCAAAGATACCAAAGATTGGAACAAGAAGCAGTGCTAAGAACATCATCGTTCCTTGTACAACATCTGTGTAACTTACCGCTAGAAATCCGCCAATGAATGTGTAGAGAATGGTGACCCCGCCAACAATCAATAATCCGGTCGTATAGTCATAGCCGAATGCACTCTGGAAAAACACTCCTCCGGCAACCATCCCAGAAGAAACATAAAAAGTAAAATAGAGCAGAATCACGATTCCAGAAACAACCCGTAAAACTTTCGCATTTCGTTTGAAACGGTTGTCCAGAAAACTCGGAATGGTTATCGAATTATTCGCCACTTGCGTGTAAGTCCGTAGTCTTGGTGCGACAATCTTCCAGTTTAACCAGGTACCTGCAGCTAAACCAATTGGCATCCAGATTTCCACAAGACCGGCTACATAAAGTGCCCCAGGAAGTCCCATCAAGAGCCACTGGGACATATCGGAAGCACCAGCACTAAGAGCTGACGCTAACGGACCGAGCTGGCGGCCGCCAAGCATGTAATCATCTAAGTTTTTCGTCTTTCGGAAACCCATCAATCCAATCATAATCATCCCGATAAAGTATATAATGATGGCTAATAGCTGATACGTATAATCAGGCATTCATCTCTCCCCTTTTATGAAACTATAATGTATTCCTCCCATTTTATAGCCAGTTATCTAAAAAAAGACAAAAATTGTTATTTCTATTTGTTTTTGCGACTCTTTCTGCCGGCAATAAATCCAAGTGTTGCGATCCCAGCTGCCCCAGCAACGACCGCCCCTGTCTTCAGTCTGTTATCTTCTGTATAAAAGGTATCTTTAAGTACGAGATTTATATTTTGCGGGCGCTCCGCTAGCCGGCGCATGAAATAACCATACCAATCATCACCAAACGGAATATACGTACAGAAATTATAACCTTCTTCGGCCAATGCATATTGCATCTCTACACGGAAGCCGTAAAGCATTTGAAATTCAAATTTTCTCTTATCAATCTGATGCTCTTCCACATATTTTTTGATGTTTTCTATCAAATTATGATCATGCGTCGCGATCGATGTAAACGCATTCCCTTGTAATCTTATTTTTACCGCTTCCATGAAATTCGCATCAATATCTTCTTTTTCTTGGAAGGCTACTTCTTCAGACTCTTTATAAGCTCCCTTTACAATCCTTAGCCGCACATCTTCAAGATCCTTTAAATCATCCATTGTGCGGTATAAATAAGTCTGCATGACCGTTCCGACATTTTCATAGTCTTTATGAAGTTCCTTTACAATATCTAATGTCGGCTGGTAATGAATATATTTCTCCATATCAATATTTACAAAAATATCATATTCACTTGCTTTAGTAAGAATCTCCCGCATGTTGTCCATGCAAAATTCTTTATCAATATCAAGGCCGACCTGGGTTAATTTTACGGATAAATGACCGTTCAGTCTCTCCTCATGAATATATTCAATTACTTCGAGGATTTGATTTTTTGCCGCTTCGGCTTCAGTCCTATCATTAACAAACTCCCCTAGATTGTCGAGCGTCACGGCAATACCGCGCTCATTCAATTCCTTGACCTTTTCAGCGGCCTGAGGCAAATCTGTACCAGCTACAAATTTCTCTGCACCTAGTCGGAATCCCCACCTTTTGGCATTGTCATTCAGAAATTGATTGTTCGATAAAGCAATGAAAAAGTCTCTAGTTAAGTTAACCATTGTTCATTCTCCTTTGTCTGTCTTTCCCTATGAAGTATTTACCTCTTAATGAGTGAAAGCACTTTCATTCAAGGGTATATTTTTTAAAAGCTTAATCTTATTATAACAAAAATTATACAAACTAAGGCTAATAAAAGATATATTAAAAAAGCTAAATTTCTTTTTCAGAGAAATGCAGTAGCTCTTTGTTTACATCTTCTAACTCATGATGCGAATTTCCCATTCATTCCACATTTCCCATTTTGCAGCCCCTAATTAGGATGAGGCACTGCATTATACAATATCCTAAAAACCACAGTGCGCATGGACTGTGGTTTTTATCCAGTTATAATCATTAAAACATTTGGTATCCACTTCTTCTTAAAATACGAATTACAAATCCGGAAACTATTGTACCGAGAAAACCGGCTCCCATAATAACATAGTCAGCAATTTTTAAAGCAGCAAGTGTATCTCCTAATAGTTTAAAAGATTCCGCAGTGTTCGTAAAATAATCAAAAGTAGAAATGCCATCTATAATCATTATGGCAACAATTGGATATAGAATGGACATAAGCCAAGTTCTTCTTAAAAGCATATTTAAAATAAAAGCGATACCAAAGAAAATGACGAAATATAACATAATGGAAACTACTAGCTGTATCAATGATGTAACTCCCTTCGCTTCGTTAGATAACACCCACGCTTATTTTATAATAAATAGAAAGAAAAGCAAAGACATATAGCCTTTGCTTTACATATGGAAGAAATTAAATCTGCCTCTCTTCATTAATAGATGGATTCCTCCTAATTGGAGCAAATATCGATTTAAAGAAAGTTTCTTCATAATTGTCGCTCTCCACCCGAAATGCTGCCGACCGTTTAATGATATGGCAACACCGTCGGATGAGCCGAGTGAAGCAATGATCGCCTTCTTTCTGGATCGAAAGTGTAATAATGCTTTTTTATTAATCTGCGCTTTAATATTCCGAGCTGCAATTCCAGCAGAAGCAATTGCCGTTTCCGCATTCGCTGGGTATGGCCTTCCTGTTTCTGGATTCGTAATCAGTGCACAGTCACCTAGGATATAGACATCGTCATAACCCGGAACGCGTAAATCGCTTTTGACCTCTACTTTTCCATTAACAGTCGGGATACTTGATTTTTCAAGCAATGAATTACCACGGACACCAGCAGTCCAGACGATTGTCTTTGCTGGGATTTCGACACGCTTTCCTTCCTTTTCATAGACAACACGATCTTGTTTCGATTCGACAATTTTAGCGTCCATTATAAATTCAACACCACGAGATTCAAGAGAGTTCATTGCATAATTCACAAATTCTTGCTTGCATCCTGGTAGAATAGTAGATTCACATTCTACTATAATGATGCGGACCTGCGTTCGTTCCACATCATACTCACTGCCGAGCTCTGGAATCCGGTCAGCGAGTTCACCGGCATATTCAATTCCGGTAAATCCTCCACCTGCAATAACAATATTAATCCGTGCAGCATTCTTCTCTTCTTCGTTCGCATACTTGGCAAAGTTATATTCCAAATGTTCTCTCAAGACTCTTGCATTATTTAAATTTCCAATCGGAAAAATATTTTCATTTAAATTCGGATTTGTGATAGCTTCAGCTTCAAATCCTAGCCCAACGACGAGGATATCATAAGAAAGCTCCTGGTTTAGAAGCTTCACCTTCTTATTTTTCTCATCAATCATTGTTACTTCATCGATTACAAAGTTTATCTTATCTTGATTGATGATGTCACGAATTGGAATCATTGTTCGCTCCGGCTTTAATGATCCTACCGCCGTTTCATGAAGCCAAGTCGTTTGATAATGGTAATCATGTTTATTCACGAGCGTAATATCCGCTTCATTCCGGCGTAATAATTTCTGTAATTTAGTAGCGGTCATAAGACCACTATATCCCGCTCCTAAAATTACGATATGTGGTTTATACATCTTTTTAAAACACTCCATCAGCCTTAGATTTACTTAAAATTTCTGTATAGAACTTGTTAACAGATTGGCTATTCTTTCGTATATACGAATTACATCATAAGATTATAACACAATTGTAATGAAAATAAAATATAAATGTTACACGTTTGTTACAATAGAATTATTCATCCGCGAAATAAACCATTTTTCCTTTTGTTCATGAGCTAGATAGTAACGATTCGGTTTCGTTTTATGGTAGGATTAGATTGTTGATAATTATACTACAGAGAGAGGGAATTCTGTTGTCTGAAGAACTTTATGATATAACAATAATAGGTGCCGGACCAGCAGGTTTGTTTACTGCTTTTTATGGTGGAATGCGTCAAGCGAAAGTAAAGATTATTGAAAGTTTACCACAAATCGGTGGACAGCTTGCAGCCCTTTATCCGGAGAAATATATATATGATGTCGCTGGTTTCCCAAAGATTAAGGCAGTTGATCTCATCGATAATTTAGAAGAGCAAGCGAAGTTCTTTGATCCAGCAATCATTCTTGACCAGCAAATTGAAACAGTCGAACGATTGGCAGATGATAGCTTCAAGCTCGTCAGTAAGGGCGGTGACGTTCACTATACGAAAACAATTATTATTACAGCTGGAAACGGTGCATTTACTCCGAGACGTTTAAATATTGATAATAGTGAGGACTTCGAAGGAATTAACTTGCATTATCATGTTACCGATATGAACCATTTCAAGGATAAAAATGTCGTCATCCTTGGTGGTGGAGACTCCGCTCTCGATTGGAGCCTGATGCTCGAGAAATCCGCAAAAAGCGTAACGCTCGTCCACCGCAGAGATCAATTCCGCGCCCACGAAGCGAGTGTAGAACAGCTAAAAAATTCAGCGGTTGAAGTCATTACTCCATATGCAGCACAAGAAATAACAGCGACTGACCGGATCAATTCACTAACACTCCAGGAAGTGCGTGGAGAAAGTAAAATCACCCTTGATGTGGATGAGCTCATTTGTAATTACGGGTTCATTTCTTCCCTCGGTCCAATTAAAGACTGGGGACTGGAAATCGAGAAGAATAGCATTGTCGTCAACACAAAAATGGAAACAAATATTCCAGGCATTTATGCTGCTGGAGATGTGACAACCTACGATGGTAAAGTTAAATTGATTGTGACCGGCTTTGGTGAGGGACCTACGGCAGTCAACAACGCCATGCGCTATATGGATCCAAAGGCACGCGTTCAACCAAGACACTCCACCGACATGGCTATTTTCTAAATAAAAATCGGAGCCTATTCCTATATGAAGTAGGCTCCTTTTTCTATTCTAGTACTGCAACTTGTTTCAGTGCTTCTAGGTCCATTATTTTTATTTTACGATGACCATCTTGCACAATCCAATTGTTTGTCTGAAATGTAGACAGCCGCCTGCTTACTGTTTCTTGCGTTGTTCCTAAATAGGACGCAAGATCTTTTTTACTCATTGGGAGCACAATGTCCAGCTGCTTATCTTTTTCCACGAGTTCTACTAAATACGTAGCAATCCGCATTTCCACATCTTTCGAACTCAATTCTCCAACAAGCTTCTCTGTTTGGTCCAAACGCTTACTAAATTGCTCTAAGATTTTCAGTGCAATCGATGGGTGTTCCTTCATTAATAACTGCATCTCGTCCCGATGGATTGCACAGATCTCCGACTTTTCGATCGCTTCTGCATAGCTGTCCATTTCTTTCTTTGTGAAAATCGCCATTTCCCCCATGAACTCACCAGGTTCCAAGATCCGTAATAATTGCTCTTTACCAGATTCAAAAACTTGGTAAATCTTCACTCTTCCCTGGTGGACGATGTATAAGTAATCCAATGGGTCGCCATCATGGATAATAATTTCCCCTTTACGATAGTTCTTATGGGTACTTCTTTCAGCAATTTTAACCATTTCTTCATGCGTTAAATGGTTGAAGAATGGAACTTTCGCTACACAAAGTCTACTCGTGTCCTTTAACACTTTTCAACTGGTCCATCATACTCTTTCGGACGGAAAGATGAGCCGCAACCACAGGACAGTACAGCATTGGGATTATCGATACTGAATCCCCCACCCATCAAGTTTTCTTTAAAGTCAATCTTCGTCCCTTCAATAATAGGGATGTCCTGGCTGAATAGGACGACAGGAATACCATTTATTTCTTCCACGACATCTAACTCTTCGTTGATTTCTTCATCAAATCCTAAGGAGTATGAAAGGCCGCTACAGCCTCCACCTTGCACACCAAAACGAAGGCGTACCCCTTCCTCTTCATCCTGCATCATCTCTTTGATTTGAACGCTCGCCTTATCCGTTATAATAATTGACATATGCATTACCTCCTTCGGTCTCATTTTCCTTTAATTATACAAATGATAAATAATTTAAGCAATCGTTCTGTTTATATCTCCTCAACCGGCACGAGTCCCTTTGCTTCCAATGATTGATAAATTGTTTTCAAGCGGGGAATCCCCTCCGCGACCAAGTCCTCATCGACAAATACAATTGGCCAAAATAAATCTTCCTCAACGATTCGACGAACAAAGTCCTGGTGCTTCTCTTCTGTTTGTGTCTCATCTATATCGACATACTCATAAGAAATGGCATCTGTTCCATATTTCCGTCCGATTGCAGCTTGCAGCCATTCATACGTATCTTTTGAACCTGGTGCTCCTACACAACTGGCACAGAGCTGTTCCGCCCCGTAGATGGTAACTTTAACTTTTTCACTCATTGGCACGCCTCCTACCTCTCCTTGATTTATAAAAAGGGAGTTTCTTTCATTTTACAAAATAGAGAAGCAAAGGTACAATATAATTAACCGATAGAAGTTTTAAGTATTACCAATAGATTCATTAGCAAATCCATTTTTTTACTAGTATGACGAAAGGGGGATGTGATTCATGCATGAGCAAGTACAAGAAGTTTTAAACAAATTACGTCCATTTTTGCTCCGTGATGGTGGAGATGTTGAATTAATAGATGTGGATGAGGACGGTATTGTCCTACTCCGTTTGATGGGTGCTTGTGGTAACTGCCCTAGTTCCACGATTACATTAAAAGCCGGAATTGAGCGTGCTTTAATGGCAGAAGTTCCGGGCGTTAAGGAAATTGAACAAGTATTCTAATGAGGCAGCGAACTACAGCTGCCTTTTTTCTTTTTATGCCAAATCATAATTACCCTCATGAAAGCCAATCCACCTCAACAAGCTCAAATGCTTCCTTATCGATTTCCATTTTCTCGTAAAAATTACGTAAGCGCTCCTCATATACTTCCTGCAATTTAATCATTTTATAAAGTGCAGCCTCTCCTGTTTTACTGTTTTCCCCATTGATCAATGGTTCCACCGCATCAAAAAAATGAATGGGAAAAAGTAAGCGTGCATAAATTAGTCGCCAGCTAAATACGGATAGCGGCCTTATTGCCTGGTAATCTCTAAAGAATTCATGCAATACATTGTCCGACTGTCCACTTAAAAGACAATTGCGGATATACTCAGCTATATCCCTGGCAGGATGATCGAAGCCTAGCTCATCGGGCCAGATTACTTCACGCTCCACTTGATTATTGAACCGGAGAAAGGCTATTGTCCCTTGATCGGCTTCCGTATAACGTGCTTCATTTTCTTCTGTTTCCCGCAGGTATTGAATAGCATTTTCACTCATACCTATAATATAGGGTAGAACATCAAAAATAATTGGAGTTACCGTTTCCTCTGTTGTGAGCTGAGCTATCCGTTCTTCAAATAAGTTCAGCTTATCCGTCCATAGGCGCTTCCATTCCCCATAACTTGAAATGGACTGGGGCTCATAATAATACGCGGAACCCGTTTCATGAAATAACGCTAAATTTCTGCCTAAGCTTTCTTTTACCGTATTCCGATCACTCACTTGATAAATTAAGTACGTAGACGTTTGATATTCTGTAAACCATTCTTCTTTCATATTTTTAACAGGTAGCGCAATATGTCGGAAACCATTTTCCATTAAGTAGTAAGCAAGTACCGCTTGTTCCATCTGAATCATTTCAAGATTCCGGGATTCCATGTTAAAATAAACGAAACCGTCCGCAAGATAGCCAGTTCTTCCATCAATCACCAATTTTTCTTCCGGATGTATTTGATAATAATTAGTTAACAACTCACGCAAAGACAAGTTAAGATCCTCCTCATGATGATATGGGTATACTTAAACTATATGAATAAGAAGAACTTAACTTAACCACTATTTGAAAAAGGTGATAAAATGAATAAACATGTAAAGTTAAGCGATTTAGAAAAGAAAGCCAGAGAGCTTCTTGAGAAACGTGGGGTAAAAATCGAGGATATTGCGGAACTCGTTTATTATTTGCAGTCAAGCTATCATAACAAGTTAACGATGGATGAATGCCGCTTCAATGTCAACCGTGTCCTCTCCAAACGAGAAGTGCAAAATGCTGTCATTACTGGTATTCAATTAGACGTTCTGGCGGAGAAAAAACTTTTGGACGAGCCTTTACTTGAAACGATCGTTACAGACGAAAGCTTATACGGCATTGATGAAATTATTGCCCTTTCGATTGTAAACGTTTATGGATCAATCGGGCTTACAAACTACGGCTATATCGACAAACAGAAACCAGGTATTTTAAAAAAGCTGAATGACCATTCAACTGGCAGCGTCAACACATTCCTTGATGACATTGTCGGTGCAATCGCGGCAGCGGCATCTAGCAGACTCGCCCACTCCACCGTCGACCCCGAAAATTTAATTGACTAGAAAAATCAAAGGCGCAAGCGCCGTTACAAGCTAAGTACGTGCGGAGCGGATGTGGCTATCACTAGAACCACCGTATTTTTAGTTTCTTTGCAGTAAAAAAGATGATTGCGCGATCAATCATCTTTTTTTGGTGCTTTTATAACCCACTTACATACATGGGCACCAGTTGTGATATATCCTTCTGGCCTTACTTCACTTTCATCGAATACATGATTATACATTATTTTTTCATTGGAACAGACGTGACGATACTCTTTAGCAATGTTAACAATTGGGCAATTATAGTTCGTCAATATATAATCCCCATCTGATGTTTTCTCAATTTCTAGCATATAGCCAGCATCGTTCTGCATCTCAACAAGGGCATGAGCCTTTTCATCAAAGCTCTTTCCATCTAGCTTCTCAAGCAATTGCCCCTGTTCTCTTTCCATCCGTTTATATAACAATGCCTTCACCGATTCAGGACCTTGAAGTTCTTCCAAATCCTGTAATAATTCAACCGGTAATTGTTCGTATTGGTTCGGAAACTGACCATGTCCTTTATTGGTCAACTCATACGTATAGTAAGGACGGCCAATCTCTTGTTTATGCTTGCTCTTCTTAACAAGCTCCTGGTTTTCAAGTTCATGAAGATGTTTACGCACCGCTGGTTCCGATATTGTGAAAAACTTCATCAATTCATCCATCGTGATTGCCTTATTCCTCTTTAAGATCACGATGAGTCTGTCCTTCGTCGTTTGTTTCATCTCCATCACCTTTGCTTACTCTTTTAAAAAAGCGTTTGCGACACCAAGTTCATTTTTCAAATAAGCTTGAATATGTGAGCTAAAACCGTTAAGCACCGGAAGACACTCAGCAATCGTTTCATCCAGCTGCACTTCTTCCACATTCACATAGTCCGTGACGAGATTCTTTCTCAGCGAGATAAAATTTTTATAAGCTACTTCGTGTTCGGCAGGAATTACTTTTTCATCGACAAGGATATCGATAATATCTTCGTAACTTCCCGGATCTCGCATAATAAATCCGTCAATCATCATATTCCCAACATCAAGTGTAGATTCAATTAAGATATGAACAATTCGCTCTTTGCCAAGTTTTTCGATTGGTGAATCAAATGATTCATTTTCTAATAAATTAAGTAAATGATCCATATATGTTAAGTTTTCTTCTATCTTTTTCCGGTCGACAAAATACATGCTATGCCCCTCCATTATCTATCTTCCCCTTTAATCATACCATATAAATTGGGATTTTGGAGGGAAAATGCTATAGTTAATGTAATACACTCAACTTTCACACCTTAACAACCAAATACTTTCATTCAGCGAAAGTATTTTGCGCATTCATTTTATTGGCGTTCTAATTACCGTTCAGTTGCCCGGCGGACGGATGCGCATCCTAAGGCACAGCCGAAGCCTCGATGCGCAGGAAGTTAATGTCAGACGTTGCCACATACGAGAGCGAATTTAGTCTGCCTCGGAAGAAAATCGCTTCCTGCTCAGGTCTGGACTCGTGCTTTTCCCGTAGGAGTCACCGTCCGCCGAGCAACTGAACTCGTGCGGAAGATTATTCTTAATGGAAATTATTCCATCTTAGCGAATATTGCTCTATTGAAACGAAATTAGTATTCCAAATTCGGTCTTCCCTGGGAGCAGTCCAGACACCTCGAGACTCCTGCGGGAGGCCGGCTAAGTACGGTCACGTCCTGTGACCAATGCCGGCATTAGAACCTCCTGTTCGTCGATAGGCCTAGGTGAGACCCCGCAGCGGGCTTGCCCGCGAGGAGGCTCACCAGCCGCCCGCGGAAAGCGAGAGGTGTCTGGACTGCGGACCCCGGAAAGAGAGTTGAGGACTTACGCTGAATGAAAGTAATGGCGCTGGTTTTCTGATGTTTGATAAAAGGTATTGGTTGCTGAAAGTGGAGGAATACATACTTAACAGAGGGGGAAATGAAAATATCTACTGCGATATTGGATTTAGATGCGACCGCACTTGCCGAAATGTTAAGAAATGGAACTTGGACAAGTGAAGAGGTCGTAACAACTTACATCAATCATATCAAAAAAGTAAACCCTCCCATTAACGCACTAGTAGAAGATCGCTTCGAGAAAGCAATTGCTGAGGCAAAACAATTTGATGAAACAAAGAGCATGGGGGGAAGAATAACCGGAAAGCTTGCTGGAGTACCAATCAGTGTGAAGGAAGCATTCCATGTTACCAACATGAAAACAACGGGATGCCTTGAACATCGTCAAGATTTAATTTCTCGGGATGATGCGAAAGCGATTACGAAACTGCGCAAGGAAGGTGCCATTATTTTAGGCAAAACAAATACCCCAGCCCTTTCCTATTGCCAGGAAACCGATAATAAGCTTTATGGACGGACGAATAACCCATGGGATATTAACCGGACTGCTGGAGGTTCGAGTGGCGGTGAAGGTGCTTTACTTGCAGCAGGTGGAGCTGCAGTGGGAATCGCCTCTGACATCGGTGGGTCGATCCGTTTTCCATCCCATTTCAATGGTGTCGTCGGTTTTAAACCGGGAATGCACCAAGTCACTGTCGAAGGTCATTATCCAGAACCAACCCATCCATTGCAGCAAAGAATGCTCGGGATCGGTCCAATGGGGAAATCTGTGAGGGATATGGAACTGATGAACAGGATTCTAACTGGCACGAATCCGAAACCAGTCTTTCTAAATGAGTACAAAGTTGAGATATTAGTCGAACAGACGACCTACCCGTTAGCGAAAAGCACCAAAAATATAATGCGGGGAATAGAGGATTTCCTCATTCAATTAATTCAGACGAAACGTGGCGCGCCACCACTATTTGATGAAAGTGCGCAACTTTGGCAGGAGATTATGTCCATCGATGGAAGTGCTGCTGTCGAGAAGGAGGCTTTCAGTAATGACCGTTCACCTCTCATCCGTTCCTATTTAAAAGAACGATTGACGAACAGAACAAAGATGCACCCTTATCTATCCTGGGCAATACTTGGTTCGAAAATGTTCAAACCATCGAAAAAACGAGTTCGGGAAATAAACGATATTATTCTCCGTGGTGATGAATGGTTAAATGATTATTTAAACAATCGACTACTTATTTTTCCTGTTTATCATACTGCTGCTCCAATACATGGGCAAGTATTTAAAGAGATTTTCTCCATTCGTAAAACGTTTTTGGACTATATGCCATATATCGCTTATGCAAATGTATGGGGTCTCCCATCCCTTACATTGCCCGTCGGTAAAGACGAAAACGATATGCCTGTAAGTATTCAAATCATCAGTTCTATTGGAAACGAAGCAGCCATTTTTAGACTCGGTTCCATTATTGAAAAGAAATATCACGGGTATAGACGGTGCAAAAGATTGGATTAAAACGTCAGTGACTCCTTTCTTAGTATGAGAAAGGAGTTTTTCACGTGCCATTTATTGTTATTTTGTAACTTTTTTCAGGACAAAATAAGCACATCCAAAATTACAATGCTCCAATAAATAATCCTCTATAGCGCTGAACTTGGAATCAATTGGCGCTTTTGCATTCCGATCATGGTAAAATCCCTTCATCCGTAACTGTTCATAGCCCCAGTCACCGACAATATAGTCATATTTCCCTAATATATCCGCATACCGATCCCGGATTGCATCTTCCTGAAAACCCTCTTTTATATTTTTCACTAACTCATAATGCTTGCCACCTAGTTCAATCACTTGTTACACCCCCTGTTTTACCTTCCATTAGTTTACCATATGCACATCAGAAGTGAAATATTTGCATGTATGTTTTCCCATCTTTAAACCAAACTAAATCACAAATAGAATTAAGGAGAGAAACCATGAAGAAATTCATTCTAATCCATGCATTGCTTGGAATCGTACTCTATCTCGGTGGTTGCGGCCAAACGGAAAACACTAATGAACAATTGGAAATACTGAATCCCAATAATCGTGGGGAGGCGGTGAATGAAGAGCGTCGGGCCAAGTTGGGCTATGTCAGATATACGAAAGAGGATCTCGCTGTACAAGATGATAACAACGAAATCAACTTTGATCGGGAACAATTAGCGGATATGATTACGAGAACAATCCTCCAAAGCGGCAATTTCAATGAAGCAGCTTCCCTCGTTACAGATAAGGAGGTTATCATAGCCTTTGAGAAACGTGATAATCTCGATGCAAATCTAGCCGCAGAGATTGCAGGTAAGACTGCTCGTTCACTCCTTCCAAGTTTCTATAAAATATATACAACCGATGAACCTAATCATATGGATGTTATCCATAGCCTGCATAGAGAGCAGATGAATAATAAAGACGATCTCCAAGTAATCGAACGAGTTATTGAGGAAATCAAAGCAGATCATGACGAACAAGATTGGAGGTAATAAGCTTGTTCTCCAGACGGCTCACGATATATAGCTTTATCTTCTTCCTATTTTGCTTAAGTGGGTCAGTAATTCAGGCGGAGGAAGCTTCAATTCATACAGAACGAATGGCCCTATACCGGAAGACGGAAGCAATCTCGCACATACCTTGGTATTATTTCGCTGCCATTGACAATTACGAACGGAATAAGGAAACGGCTACTGAAGATGAGCCACTTATTTCCATTACATTTGATGAAGAAAGCTGGTATGGGATAGGAAACTATCCGAAAAATTCGAATCCAGATATTATCAAGTTATTTAATGGTATCGGATTGGATGGAAACGGCGATGGCTTGGCAAGTCCTGAACAAGAAGAAGATGTTCTCTATACACTTGCTATGTTGTTGCTTCAAGAAGGTCCTACAAGGGATGATATTAAAATTGGATTATGGAAGCTTTATGAACGAGACTTAACGGTTAAATCAATTATGAACACCGCCAAAGTTTTCCAAACATTTAATGAAATCAATTTGACAGACCGGGATTTTCCCGTGGATATAAATTATAATTACAGTTATCGGAATACGTGGGGAGATAGGCGCGGATACGGCGGGCTTCGGATTCATGAAGGTACAGACATTTTCGCAGACTATGGAACGCCGATCAAGTCCACAACATATGGAGTTGTAGAAATTATGGGTTGGAACCGATTTGGCGGCTGGCGGATAGGGATACGCGACATTTATAATATTTATCATTATTACGCTCATTTGAGTGGCTTTAACGATGCCATTGAAATCGGAACAGTCGTACAGCCGGGTGATGTTCTTGGCAGTGTCGGGTCAAGTGGATATGGCCCACCAGGTACGTCCGGTAAATTCCCGCCCCATTTGCATTACGGCATGTACAAAGACGACGGCTATAAAGAATGGTCCTTTGACCCTTATCCTTATTTAAGAAGATGGGAACAGATGGCGAAAAACTAAAGAGGTTGGAAGAGCGCTTGCTCTCCAACCTCTTTAGTTTTAATTCATTTTTCCTTTATCACGGAATGCGTGCCATATACTTGCCGCTAATCCTCCCCATAGAATAATAATTCCAATAATCATCACTATGATTGCTGAAGCACTCATTATCTTGCCTCCTCGTCGTCATAATAGTTCTCATCTTTGTTAACTTCAACGTTTGCCTTCCATTTCGTCAAGGAGAGTAGTATCCCAATTATCAGTGCTGCTGCAGCAACAACCCAGCCTCCAAAGAATATAAACGTATCCGTATACCCTTCATAGTTCCCGGTAGGATTATCAAATAATTTCAGCAGATTTTGCTTGAATAAACCAAACATCATATACCCCATCACAATTGGTGTAATAACTGCTAAACTAATCGTCCACCACGAACCGAGCTGAATGTCTGAAATGGGGTTTGCATGGTCTTTTAACGTTTTCAATTTCCGTAAAATCCATGCAATCAGAACAACTTCCACTAATCCAAGTAAAGCGACACCGAATTGGTTAATGAAGTAATCAACAACATCAAGGAAGAATAAACCGCCTTGAGAAGCATAGAGCAAGGAAACAATCGCTGCAACCCCTCCACCGAAGAGGACAGCTTTCTTACGGGATACATTGAATTTATCCACCATTCCTGCAACATAGGTTTCTGTAATGGATAAAAGTGAGGTTAAACCAGCCAATGTCAAAGATATAAAAAACAGGAGTCCAAATAGTTCATTCATGGCAGGAAACTCATTAATAATTGCTGGAAAAGCAACAAACGCAAGTCCAACTCCACCATCAACAACTTCATCAATGGACACCCCAGCCTGTGTTGCCATAAATCCAAGAATACCGAATACACCAATCCCGGCTAATAATTCAAATCCAGAGTTCCCAAATCCTACAATAAATGCATTGTTTGTAATGTCTGATTTTCTCGACAGATAGCTAGAATAAGTGATCATTATGGCAAATGCGATGGATAAACTGAAGAAAATTTGCCCGTATGCAGCAATCCAGACATCAGGGGATAAAATTTGACTAAAATCAGGTCTAAAAAAAGCATCCAATCCACTTAACGCTCCAGGCAATGTCACCGCACGTACTACAATGATGAGAAACACAACGACAAGTGCTGGAATAAAAATTCGATTGGCTAGTTCAATACCTTTACTAACACCGCGGTACAACACGAACAAGACAAGCGCCCAAACAATAAGCAGCGGGAATAGTACACCTGGAACCATACTTCCTATCTGACCTGGACTTTCAGCAAGCTTTAAATACTCACCGAATAAAAACCCTCCCGTATCATCCCCCCAAGCAAGAGATAATGAGAAATAGGAGTAAGAAATTGCCCATGCAATAATGACAGAGTAGTAAGTCGAAATGATAAATGCAACAAGCACGCCCCACCAACCGATAAATTCAGTTTTCTTATTCATTCTCCTGAACGTTAACGGTGCAGAACCCCGATAGCGGTGCCCCATTGTGAACTCCATAATGAGAATGGGAATCCCAGCTGTTAACAGCGCAAATAAATACGGGATGAAAAATGCACCACCACCGTTTTCATACGCTACTGCTGGAAACCGCCAAATATTCCCCAAACCAATCGCCGATCCAACTGCCGCTAAAATAAAACCAGCCCTTGTTCCCCACTCTGAACGCGCCTTCATTTTTGTACCCTCCTTTTTCACTACGATTATGAGTGCTAGTACATCATTTTTATAATATTCTTACATTTACATCCGTATTCCACCTCCATTCTTATAAAACATGATGTATTCTTATAGATATTGCGATACCTTCCTATTTAGACGTATTTTCAATTAAAAAAGCATATCCCTTTTCATATAGAAAAAGGATATGCTTTTTAACGGTCTGTAATACCCCACTGAATGAGTTTCACTTTATTAGGCTTCTCTCATTGTATTATTGCGGTGGATGATAAATCCGATAATTACAATCAATCCTAATGTAATGATTAGTGGCAGAACTATCATATCCAACACACCCATCAACAAGAATCCTAACGCCGACACACCAGCAGCAAGCAGTGCATATGGCAGCTGCGTTAAAACGTGATCAATATGATTTGCACCCGCTCCTGTTGCAGAAAGAATGGTCGTGTCAGATATCGGTGAACAATGGTCCCCAAACACGGACCCAGCTAGTACAGCTCCAAGTGTTGGAAGTAATAGTACAGGATCAATCACCATCACAACTTCAGCACCAATAGCAAGCATAATGGTAAATGTTCCCCAAGAAGTACCGGTTGCGAGTGCCATTAAACCGGAAATAATAAAGAACAACACAGGTAAGTACATCGAACTAACATTTGCTCCATGAAGCAACTCTGCTAAATATGTTCCCGTTTCAAGGGATGAAATAATCGATCCTATCATCCATGCGAGTATTAGTATATAAATCGCAGGCAACATCGATTTCATTCCTTGGACAAAAATATTCCCGATGTTTGCTTTTGGCGGATCATGCATCACATGTAGAATAAGTCCAAGCAAGACCGCAATTGCTCCCCCAATCAAGAGAGACAGATTCACGTCAGTATTAGCAAACATAGAAAGGATGGTTACCTTACCTTCTGTTGCGATTGCACCTGTAATTAGCATCATTGATACAGTCGCTACGACAAGCACAACAATGGGTAAAATCAAATGATAGACTTTTCCTTTTGGATGGGCCTCAACCGTATCACCTAAGTCACCAGGGACCTTACTATTAGTTGGATCGATCAATTCACCTGTTTTCATTGCGCGCTTCTCATGTACCCGCATCTTTCCGATATCCATTTTCAAATAAGAAACAAGGAACACAAGTAAGATTGCTGACAAGGCGTATAAATTCATTGGAATCATTTTAATGAAAGCTTCCATTGGCTGAATACCCGTGATACCATTTGCTACAAAAATGGAGCTTAACAATCCAATAATAAATGCACCCCAACTGGAGATTGGCGAAAGCACAGTCATTGGAGCAGCAGTAGAGTCAATCAAATAGGCCAATTTCGCACGGGATATGTTGTGCCGATCTGTTACCGGCCTGGCAATTTGTCCAACTGCTAAACTGGCAAAGTAATCATCGATAAAAATAATAACACCGAGAACTCCTGTCATTAACTTTGCACCTGTACGAGTCTTTACATGTTTTAACATCCATTCTCCAAACGCCCGACTACCACCGGATCCTTGAAGAAAGGCCGTCATAATTCCCAATAAGAGCAGGAATGCAAGTAAGAATAGATTATCAACGTTAAGGGAACCATCTACCACAAATATTTCATAGAATACGAGCCATACTTCCTGCAAGGAATCTAGTATGTTGAATTCATGTATGAAAAAAGCACCCATAACAATTCCTGCCCCTAAAGAAAGCAGAATCCGTTTCGTGACAATGACGAGCACGAGCATTACAAGTGCAGGAATAAGGGAATAAAAAGTACCTACCATTTCGTCTTTCCTCCATTTTAAAAATTTCATAGCATAGAGTACAAGTTGAACGAATGGAAGGTACATATTCACATAAAAAAACAATGATAGAAAATAACCCATCATTGTTCCTTTAACAATATACGTTATCCTCCATTTCGATCAGTAGTTCTCCATGCAATGTATTAGCATGACAGTATGCCCCTTATTCAAAGACATACCAGCAAATAATAAGTTGACGCTTATTACGCTTCGGCAAACAATCCTTTCACTAACATTCAACGTTGTCATTCTCCTGTTGGCTACTCATATTACTCGCACCTCTACCTCACCGATCAAAAAGGCGACTATTCAATTCTGAACCTACTATACTAGATTATTCCGCATTCTGCAAGTCCCGGCCGATTTCATTCCTTGGGACGGCAATCGATGGACCGGAATTGCCTCCATAAAAATCAGGTACATCTCCAAGTATTGCACCCCCATCAATATAGATTTCTGCAGTTACTGTCGTCACTTCCGAAGTGAATGGAATAATGACTTGTACATCTGCTTCCACATCCAAATAAAAGGAAATCCATACCCCGTTAATACCGAACTCTGTCTGTTCCCTTGTAATATTGGTTCGCACTGTGCCAATCACTTCCAAATTAATCGGTACTTTCGGTCCGAGATTGGCTAAAACGGTGTTCCCTGTAACTTGCCCTAAAGGGATTTCTACTAGGGTAGGATCATCATTAATACGATCCGTTGCCCCTTCCTCATACGGGAAAGGCTCTTCATCATCATGGAAGATCGGATCTCCCCGATTTAAACGGTGAAAGTATTCCTCTACCCGATTGGTTGCATTCCGAGTTATTTCACTCATAGCTGCTGGATCCACGGAATAAGCGGCAACATTTCCATTATTATCATATGTAATATTCGCTATATCTGAAAAATTATAGTCCTCCGTGAAACTAACTGCACGATTAATCGCCCGGGTAGCGAATTCATTCGTCTTTTCCGTTGCAATTTCCATTAACGTTGGCTTAATTCCCTTATCGATAACCATAATGCTCACAAGAATCGATATCGTAAAGATAATGACTGTAAGTATCAATATGATTTGCGCTGGAGGTGAGCCAAATTTTCTAGGGATACGTCTCTTCCGCATGTAAAAACCCCCTCACATCATGCTTATGCAACGATGCAAGGGGTTAGACGTGCTAAACTTATGAAATAAGAAGAAGAGCCTCCCTTCCCGTCATTCCTTCTCTCCAGCCGTATTCTTTCGATGCATCCGTAATTTTCTCGAGTGGAGCAGCGAGTAATTGGTCAATCGTCCGCACGCCTATCGCTCTCCCTGCAATTACCTCCCTTTCCCGCAACTTCGGAATCTCATTGAAAATATCCACATCCAGTGCAGCACACATAATATAGCCGACTTCGTTTGAAACCGTGAGTAATGTCGTCTTTGGCAGTTCGACACTTACTGCTGTGAACTGCATCCCTTCAATTTCAATTGGATTAACAGTAATCATCTCCGGATGCCTCCTTTAGTTACATAATAAAGTATGCAAAAGCAGGCTCCTCTGTCACAATCGGCATCTTAAGGCTGCGGTGTTTTATTTCTTAACGTATCGAGTAATAAATCCCTTAAAAATTCAGGTAGGAAATATTGTTTCATTTCTGATTTGGCAATTTCAGGGAGAAGGCGACCGAAAGTAAATGTATCGGCAGTAGCAATGCGATATGTTTTCTGCTTTTCCACAGCTGAACCATCACAGAACGTTACCCCAGTCACTGCTTCCGTTCCGTTCGCCCGTAGTGTCGTAGATATGGATAACCCAGCAAAAAGCATTCTGCCAATGACTTTCCCGCGGAAACCGAATCCTTTCAATTGAATCTCCATGAAATCTTTCTTCAAGGAAGCACGGATCACTTCAATCAATTCATCTCCCCTCAAATGCACGACAACTGGGTTGATCGGATGCGGACAAATCCGGTGGATATCACCGTAAGTGACCATTCCTTTTGGCAAGCCGTCAAGCAGAAGTCCAGCATTCAACAAAGATGCATCAGCATCCGTCCATTTCCGTACTGTTTCCGTCAAATCTTGCATCATCGGCACATCGCTAAACCAGTCCGCTTGAAACCCTTCTTCTAGATAAACAACTTCTGTTCCCAATATTCCAGAAGCTTCTTTTTCCAATTCAGTAAGCAGCCCTCTCGTATCTTCATCTTCGGGATAGCTTGATACATCTGTTGTATAAGCCTCTTTTTGGATGAGCTCCTTTTTATCATGATCATATGTTAAGATAACTTCGCCAACATACATACAATGCTTGCCAGCAGCAGTGAGAAGACTGTTGTTCACATATTCACCGGTCCGCAACAGATGGTGAGTATGCCCTCCAATAATAACGTCGATATCCGGGAATTTCCGCGCAATCGCTTCATCTTCACTAATTCCTAAATGGGATAGAAGAATGATAATATCCGCTTCTTTCTTTAAAGAGGCCAGCTGTTTTTCCAACTCTTCAAAGGGGGAAGTTAGGTACCAGCCGAGTAGCCCGTAAAAAGCATTGAACGGAGCAGTAAGCCCGATCATTCCGATCCGTACTCCCGATTCCGTCTGGATAATTCGAGTATCGTGCAGCCATGCAGGTGGATTATGTTCTTTATGCTTCAAGTTCGCACAGACAACTTCAAATTCCGCCCCGTCGTATAAATGATATAAATCATCATGGGATAGTGTAATCCCTTCGTTGTTCCCAAGTGTGATGACATCATAACCGACCTCGTTTAAAAGCTTCACATTCGCCTTTCCCATCGAAGCCTCCGATATTGGATGAACACGGTCCATATGGTCACCAACATCAACTAAATAATGGGCATCCTCCCGAGCGATACGATTCTTTTTCATATCCTTTAAATAGCCAGCTGTCCGCGGCCACTGGCTGAAATCACTATGCAAATCATTTGTATAATAAAAATAAAGTTTTTCCTTCATAAATATTGCTCCTTAGCCTAAACCGTCCATAATCAAATGGATTCCTATAAGAAACTATATCAGCGATTCCTCCTGATGCAAACTATTTTGCATATTCATTATGTATTCTTTATTTCTCTTGCATTTTCTGAATAGCTGTACTATTATATATTCAATCATTAAAAACTTCATAATTTTTTCTTATCAAGAGAGACGGAGGGATTTGGCCCAATGAAGTCTCAGCAACCAGCTTAAACACGTGAGCCCGGTGCTAATTCCAATTGACGACCTGCCGTCTTGAAGATAAGAAGAGCGTACTTGTGTAGATACCGAGACCTTCTTCTTATAGAAGGTCTCTTTTTTATTACGAAGAATAGGGTGATAAGATGACAAAACAAAAGATTGAAAGTCGTTTAGTCCAATTAGGAAATCGATCGGATAAAAAAACGGGAGCAGTAAGTACACCGATTTACTTAACTACTGCCTATGAACATCAGGGTCTCGGTGAATCAACCGGATACGATTATAGCAGAACGAAAAATCCGACGCGAGAGATCCTGGAAAAGGGCATTGCCGATTTGGAAAATGGCTATGCAGGATTTGCCTGCAGTTCCGGAATGGCTGCCATTCAACTTGTATTATCCTTGTTTAAATCTGGGGATTCCTTATTGTTTTCAGCGGATGTGTACGGTGGAACCTATCGTTTATTAAAGCAATATGAGGAAAAATACAATATAAAGGCATGCTATTCCGATTTCGCATCGGTCGCTGCTGTAGAGGCATTGATTACGGAAAGTACAAAAGCTATCTTCATTGAGACTCCAACGAACCCGCTCATGGAGACAATTGATATCCCAACATATGCCGAACTCGCTAAAGAACATGATTTATTACTCATTGTCGATAACACTTTTTTAACACCTTATTTACAGCAGCCACTAGAGCTCGGTGCCGATATCGTCATTCATAGTGCAACGAAATATATTGGCGGCCATAATGATGTATTGGCGGGATTAGTCGTCGCAAAAGATGAAGATATTTCAGAACTCCTTGCAACGAATCATAATTCTTCCGGGGCAGTGCTTTCCCCTGCCGATTCTTTTTTAATTGTTCGAGGGATGAAGACACTTGGACTGCGCATGAAGCGTCATGAGGAGAATGCGAAGAAAATAGTGGAATATTTAAATGTGCGCGATGCAGTCGAGAATGTTCTATATCCAGGAGTTGGCGGGATGCTTTCGTTCCGTTTACAGGATGAAGCTTTAATTAATCCATTTTTACAAAATCTGCAGCTGATCACCTTTGCAGAAAGCCTAGGTGGTGTCGAAAGCTTTATTACATATCCGACCACACAGACCCATGCCGATATTCCGCTGGATGAGCGGGAAAGTCGCGGGGTCGATGACCGTCTCTTACGCTTTTCTGTTGGAATTGAGCATATTGATGATCTCATTTTAGATCTTGATACGGTTTTTGAAAAAATCCAGGCAGCTACTGTTTTTGGATTAAATAAATGAAAGTGGGATATAACACTAGAGATAAACCCTACAAATCATAATAACGCTCTCGAAATTTACTAAGTGCGTTTGGAGACTGCATCGGTCGCTGTGTCTCATTAAGAATTCTCCCTCTGCAGCAGTCTCTGCATAGTCGAAGCTGGTAAGATGGTTTGTTTGAAGTGGTCCTATCTTTATCTGCAGAAAATACCTATCTTTTAAGAGAATCCCCTTAAAAGATAGGTATTTAAATTAATAAAAATTGCTTTTAATGCAGTTTTAATATTATTTTGCAGCGGGTTGTAAGGTCATCGGAAGAATACAGATCTCTTTCCTATATAAAGGTATAAACCCCTTCTTTCATCTTTTGCATACATACTTCCCTTTTTAAGCTTGTAATTTTTCATACAGTCCTTTTTTGGACTGGCCGGGCATATATTTAAAAATAAACATATTTTTGCAGGGGGAGTACGATGTTTAGTCTATTGGAAAAGGCTGTTCTGTCTATAGCCTTATTACGGATTTTTTCCGGTTCGATCGAAATATTTGCGGCATTTTTAATGATTAAATTTAATGAGATAGAAAAAACTTTAATCATTAACAGTTCACTCGCTTTTGTCGGTCCCCTTATCCTCCTGCTCACTACTGCAATTGGGATTATCGGGATGTCCACAAAAATATCCTTTAGTAAATTCCTGTGGATTTTTCTTGGCGTTGCTCTAATTATTTACGGAATTAAGAAGGGATAGTGATTTTTCATGAAACGGTTGTGTATATTCTTTTTCTGTTCTTTTATTCATAATTCTTGTAAGGATTTCTTCTACATACATACCAAAGGTCGGGTTTGTTCGTTTTCTTGGCCGTGCCAACGCAATGTTTTGGTTTAACGCTATCCTCCCATCTTCTATTAATATCACCCTGTCCGCTATTGCAACTGCTTCTTCTACATCATGTGTAACAAGAATTGCTGTAAATTTCTTTTCTGTCCATAATGTTTCAATCAGTTCTTGCATTTCTAACCTTGTTAGCGCATCAAGTGCGCCTAGAGGTTCATCTAGTAGAAGTAAATTTGGCTCATGAACCAATGCTCTTGCTAAAGCAACCCGCTGTTTTTGACCACCGGAAAGCATGGAAGGAAAGTCATTTGCTCTATCTTCCAGCCCCACTTGGGTGAGGGATTCTAAAGCTTTCTTTTGCTGATCGCCAGGGAGTCCGATACAGACATTATCAATTACCCGCTTCCACGGAAGCAACCTGCCATCTTGAAACATCATTCGGGCCTTTTTATTTAGACCTTGTAATCGCTCCTCATTCAATTGAATCGAACCAGCCTTGGCATCTTCTAGACCTGCAACAAGGCGGAGGAATGTACTTTTCCCGCAACCACTTTTCCCTACAATCGCAACAAATTCTCCTGCCTTTATATTTACGTTTACCCCATTTAATACTTCGCGCTTACCATAACTTTTTTCAAGGCTATTGATTTGAACGTTTACGCCATTTCGTTGTAACGATAGCAAATCAACTTCTCCCCCTTTAATATTCTTCATGTATTCCATTTTAATAACCTTCCTTCGAGATACCTCGCAATAACATCAGACACCTTCCCAAACACTGCATAAATGAGAATACTTAAGACGATAATATCCATTTGCATAAACTCTCTAGCATTCATAGCCATATAGCCAATCCCCGATTGAGCAGAGATTGTTTCCGCGACGATTAGTGTTAACCACATCACTCCAAGGGAAAATCTAATTCCAACTAAAATGGAAGATAGTGCACCTGGTAAAATGACATGAAAAAATAGTTTGTAGCCTTTTAATCCATAAGACTCACCCATTTCAATTAATCGCTTATCAACCGATTTAATTCCGTGATACGTATTAATGTAAACGGGAAACAGCACCCCCAAAGCTACGAGAAATATCTTTGATGTTTCCCCTATCCCAAACCAAAGAATCACAAGCGGAATCAAAGCCAAATGCGGGATGTTCCGCAACATTTGAATGGATGTATCAAACAGTAAATCGGAAATGCGAAATACGCCATTTAGTAAACCAAGCATAAAACCGATTGATCCACCGATGATAAAGCCAACTGCTGCTCTTGTTAAGCTAATGGACATATGGTCATACAATTCCCCGTTTCCTAGTAGAAGAATTGCCGCTTCGATGATTTGTGTTGGGGCAGGTATTATTCTTTCTGAAAGAATGCCTGTAATGGACATAAGTTGCCAAACAATGATTAACGAGCATGGAATAAGCCAAGGCAATAGGCTTCTTGTTGATGTTCGCTTATTTCCTTTCATATCAATACCCCCATCTTCCGTTACTCCATTGTTTCCCTAACCTTTATGGACTTTGGTATAATATCCAGTTGGTAAAAAATGTCTGCAATTTCCTGTTGTTCTTCCATGATCTCTTCTGACAAATCTTCTACACCATACGTTCTCCGTTCAATCATCATGCGAATAGCCGCTTCATCGATTCCCAATATAGGTACTAACATATCAACTAACTCATCAGGATTTTCGTTAGCCCATTTTGATGATGCGGCAACTTCCTCTATAATTATTTCAATGACTTCAGGATACTTCTCCTTAAAGGTTTCGGTAGCTACAAAAAAATCTCTATCTGTTGTTAAACCTTCCCCATCAATAAGAAGTCTGCCATTTGATTCAAGCTCAGTCGATGCCACGTACGGGTCCCATACAACGATTGCATCAATCGTACCTTGTTCAAAAGCAACCCGGGCATCTCCTGGTGTAAGATATGCCGATGTTATATCATCCAACGTGAGTCCTGCTGTTTCTAATGCTTTAATTAACAGGTAATGGGAACTTGATCCTTTTGAAAAACCTATTCTTTTCCCTTTTAAATCTTCAAGTTTCGTGATATCAGAATCGTTAGGTACTAAAATACCACTTCCCTTATATTTGGAAAATCCTACAGCAACATAGGTAAATGAAGTGTCAGCAGCTTGAGCAAAGATAACGGGTGTATTTCCGGTTCTGCCAAAATCGATTGCTTCCGCATTTAACGCCTCAACAAGTAGCGGACCCGCCTGAAACTCCTTCCATTCAACTTTAAACCCTTGTTTTTCCAGACGTTCATCTAACGTACCTAAGGATTTTAGTAAAAGCAGGGGACCATTTTTCTGATATCCAATCCGAACGATCTCTTCATCTTGATCCAAACTGGTAATCGTCCCTGTACTGTTGCAGCCTGCAATGACAAATAAAACGATAAAAAAAGCAAGTAACATCAATTTCCTCACAATAGCTACCATCCTTTATAATTATATTTCTGATGTTAGCCTATGAACAAAAAATATCTAGGTTACTGTCTATTTCAATTCTTCATTACATGTCGCTACGCCTAACAGGGGCTGCCTATTTTGTTCATTTCTTGGATAATATCCGAAGCGAAGAGAGAAACTATACAGGATTAAAAGGAGGGTTAGTATGACTACAAAGAAACAAGATGAACCATTCCATTCAGGTGAGGTGTACCATTTATGGAATTATTTATATCATACGAAGCATCTGCTCGTTACGATGCAAGTGCTTATTAATCATGCAGGAGATCATGATTTAAAAACATATTGCGAAGACTTTGTTGAAAGCTGTCTCATTCAGGAAGAACAGCAAGTCGAAGGGATTTTAAAAGAAGCTGGCATCCGCTTGCCACCGGCACCTCCGGACAGACCTAATGTAGATGTGGAAGATATTCCCGCCGGTGCAAGATTTAATGATGCGGAAATCTTCAACCTTATTCAGAGGGAACTGGTGTCGACGAGGGCTGACAGCAGTTATGTGACAGGAATCGCTTTAAACGAAGACATCCGTTCCATGTTCAGTGACTTCCATGGCCAACAAGAGGAATATGAACAGAAAATAATAGATATAGCAAGGGAAAAAGGATGGCTCGTCCTTCCGCCAATTAATATCAAATAAGCGCAAGGAGTGCACAACGTTGAAAAAAACGAACAATGGAATGACAATACTAGCCGTCGGATCTGTTCCACTCATGATGACTCTTGGGAATTCCATGTTAATTCCTATTCTTCCGGAGATGAAATCTTCGCTCGACTTATCCCAGCTCCAAGTTAGTTTGACAATTACCGTATTTTCAATTGCAGCAGCAATCATGATTCCGATTGTCGGTTATCTGTCCGATCGCTATTCTCGGAAAATCATTATGTTACCATCGCTCATCCTCTTTGCAAGCGGTGCTTTGCTTGCTGGGCTTGCAGCTGCACTATTTGATTCCTATGGATGGATTCTTGTCGGCCGGACGATACAAGGTATTGGAGCAGCTGGCAGTGCCCCGATAGCTATGGCGCTGATTGGTGATTTATTCAAAGGTGGCGAACGCAGCCGGGTTCTCGGAATATTCGAAGCTTCCAATGGGCTAGGTAAAGTACTATCGCCGATAATTGGCTCGCTATTCGCTTTAATTGTCTGGTATGCCGTGTTCTTCGCTTTTCCGGTTCTAAGCATCATAGCGGCAATTTTAGTTTGGATTTTTGTAAAAGAGAAGAAAAATCGCCAATCTCCTCCTCCATTTCGCAAGTATGCACGGGGACTTCTCAGCGTGTTTAAACACGAAGGTAGATGGCTGTTCACTGCTTATCTTGCGGGAGGCACTTGTTTATTTACACTATTTGGGATTCTCTTTTATTTATCCGATGTTCTAGAGACAACGTATCAAATTGACGGTGTACGAAAAGGACTTATCTTAGCAATTCCACTTCTCGTCATGGTGAGTACGTCTTATCTGACGGGGAGTAAGATTGGAAATAACTTAGTCCGCATGAAGCGCTTTTCCGTCATAGGACTGCTGTTTATGACGGTATCTTATAGTTCGCTTATCTGGCTTGAGAGTCTCGTTCCCTTTTTAATAGGACTTGCTTTAAGCAGTATCGGAGCCGGACTTACTTTACCGTGTGTGAACAGTTTAATTACTGGAGCAGTCGGTAAAGAACGCAGAGGCTTCGTTTCGTCCTTGTACGGTTCCGTCCGTTTTCTTGGTGTCGCTCTCGGACCACCCATATTCACACGGTTAATGGACTGGTCCAGAACTGGCATGTTCACAACCATCGCTGCTTTCACTTTCCTCGTTGCTTTGCTCGTTCTCTTTCTTATTCATGTAAAAGGAAAAGACGGGAAGAAGGATCCGAAGAAAGCTTTCCGCTATACGTATGTATAAGCTACTTCTTTCGCCAATCAAGCGAATAGGACTCATTCATTGTAAACTGGAATTGAACAATGATATTAACAATCCTCGTGGCAATCCACTGACTGATGAAGGCGAGGATGATTATTTTCCAGTCGATCAACAAAGCAGCGAATAAAAAGATACAACTATTGATCCAAAATAAAGAACGGCCGGGCAGGAAACCATATTTCCTTGCTAAGATTAGAGCAATGACACCAATACCACCATTGGAAACATTTTGGCGCATCAGGATTCCAATCCCGATCCCTAAAAATATTGAACCAACAATAAGATCAAAGAAGAGCGATCGGTTCGGAATTGTAACATGCTCAAAGAAGGTTACAGTTATAGAAGTCATTGTAATTGCAAGCACGGTCCAGCTTGCAAAACGTTTCCCTAATATATAAAGTCCGAGTAACAGGAGCGAAAAATTGATCACCCAAAGTGCAGTTCCCATGCTCATTCCAAATAAATAATTAAAAAGAACGGTAATCCCGCCCGCTCCCCCTGAAGGAATATATTGCGGGAAGAGAAACAGCCCCATAGCAAAGCCCTGTATTGCCCCACCGGCAAGTACAAGCGTATTCTTTATAAAGATTTCTTTCACGCTGCCCCTCCTTTGAATTTGGACATGTACTATAGCTTATTCTTATTTAGGTCCAATGATGAAAAAGGGGCAGTTTTTTATAGTTCTTCTATTTTCCTCACGCACCAGGAATACACCTTCTTCTTTGCGGCGTAATGGAATACCGGATTACCAGCCTCTTCTATTCCTAGAAAATCGGGCAACATATTCTGTTTGGAAAGAATCACTTCTGCTTCTTGTAATTTCCATGGTTCATGGTAGATATCACCTTTATAAAGAGAGCTGTTTCGCTCCGACCAGAATATATACCTTTCCACAAGCCAGTAGGCAAGACTCGATGCACTCGGTTTATATTCACCAGTAACCGGTCGATACTTTCCAGTAAAACCGATCGATGATTTTCCCTTGCGCTTACTTGTAAAATTTATCCAGTTCCGTTCTTTCTTCATATGGATACCCGCATAATGATATGGCGCATGAAATATCCGCCCTCCCAGAACAGTTAGCCACTGATTCGCATCAAGGCTGAAAAAATAAACTCCTGCTTCTCCATTTCTTTTTACATATGTGCGTACGTTCAATTCCAATAAGGAATGGAAATAAGGAAGTCGCGGAGTAAAATGGAGACGCATATCGGTTATTGCAAATGGGACAATCGAAATCCAAGCCTTTCCATTATAGGTATCAAGTTCTAAGCCCTGCGGAATTTGTTCGCGTAGAATGTCTGCTGGAACAGGTAGGTGCATGAACAAAAGATCATTCCATGTTTGCGTCATTACCCAGATACCCTTGCGTAATTCAAGAATGATTTTCACCTCCATCCTTATAGCTAATCAATTTGTTACTCCTATTCTGCCCGAAAAAACAAAGGCGTAAGCGCCCTTGCAGGTTAAAAACGCGATCGTCTTCGCAACGCCTGGGACTGCGATTACTCGTCCCACCGAAGAGCATTTGTACTAGCACATCCAGTAGTCGTAGCAACGTACAAACTGTGCCTCCCAGGACGGGAGGTAGTTCGATGTTGCCCCATACGTGAGCGAACTTAATCGAACTTCCCCTTTACGGAATGAGATAAAG
>NZ_JAXHDC010000042.1:0-29210 GCF_037072045.1 Oceanobacillus sp. MO10714A
TTATATCGTAAAGATGAAGATTTAATTTATCCCAGCTATGTTTCAATGATTAGTCATGATAAACAAAAGGTAATTTTATCTTTATCGAAAGAACACAGCAAGGAATTAATGGATTGGGTTTTTTCTTTGCAGGAAGCCAATAAAATTGAGGAATTCTCATTAAGTGCTGCTACATTGGAGGATGCCTATTCAAGCATTATAGGAAGTATAGGGCACCAGGAATCGGGGGAAGAACAATATGCTATTAGCTAAAAATGGATTTTTCCATTTGTTACGTTGGCAATTATTACGAATGAAACCAGTATTACCTTTATATTTAATTATTCAAACATTGCTTGCAGTAGGAATTGTTATCGGCTTTTCTTATTTAATTCCCAATATGGATGATACGACTGCTCTTTATTTAACGACTGGAGCACCAACTATAATCTTATTATCAATCGGCCTTGTTTTTCTGCCACAGGGAATTGGTGAAACAAGGGCAGATGGAACGTTTACCTATATGCTTTCTTTACCTTTACCACGACTATACTATGTCTTGGTTGAGGCGACTATTTGGCTCCTTATTTCGTTTCCAGGTATATTTATTGCATTGTTTGTAGCATCTCTTCGATTTGACTTACAGATTGCATATTCATATAAAAGTATTTTTACATTTATTTTAATTGGTTTAACAGCAATAGGCATTGGCTACACCATTGCTTTATGGTTACGTCCAATTGTAGCAGAGTTGATCTCACAGGTACTCATTTTTGGAATACTTTTATTTTCACCAATTAACTTTCCGCCTGATCGTTTACCTAATTGGTTGGCTAAATTACACGAATTTTTACCTATTCAATACATGGCTGAGTCTATCCGTGCTACATTAGCCCCTAGCGATTTTGAAATAAATTGGTTTGGTTTTTTAATTATCGGTGGGTGGTGTGTTCTTAGTTTCGTTATGTGCTATTTTGCAATAACAAAGCGTAATTAAGTTTTTGTATTGTAGTATCTCTTTCTTCATAAGAATATTTCTTATGAAATTAAACTAAATAGATCTTTTTCTTAAAATCAAGGGGAGAAGTTTTTAATGGTGAAAAAGGAACTGAATTATGACAATTAATATGCTTAATCTAAAAAACTTTAATATTATTGATATGAAGGAAAGTGAGGACGACTATCGTTTCTTGGTAGAAACAGCAATCTCACCTCCCTCTTACTGTCTAAAATGTGGTACTGTTGCAAACCTATACAAGCATGGTAAAAAACAACAGCTATTTTTTGACCTACCAATGCACGCAAAACGTGTAGGTATTTTTGTCAAACGTCAACGATATAAGTGTAGGGAATGTAATGAAACTTTTTTTGAAAGCCTTCCTGATATGGATATTAGTCGCTCTGTTACTAATAGACTTATATATTGGATTCAAGAAGAGAGTCTTGAAAAGACCTTTACCAGTGTTGCAGATGATATAGGCGTTGATGAAAAGACTGTACGCAACATCTTTAATGACTATGTCGTTGAACTTGAAGCAGAAACAGAGTTCAGAACTCCTAAATGGCTTGGTCTTGATGAAGTTTATTTGTTAAAGAACTACCGTTTTGTCGTTACAGATGTTGAAAACAGATCAGTAATTGACATTTTACGAAAACGTAACAAATCCGTGGTCATCGACTATCTTTCAAAACTTCAAGACATTGATAAAGTTGAACTTGTAGCAATGGATATGTGGAGACCTTACAGAGATGCAGTTAATATGGTGATCCCACATGCTAAAATCGTTATTGATAAATTCCATGTTGTCAAATTGGCTAATGAAGCCTTAGAGAAGATTCGAAAGGCTAATCGTGAAAATGTGTCTGCCAAAGAACGTAGGCAACTCATGAGAGATCGTTATGTGCTTCTGAAAAGGCGTAAGGACCTTAATGACTTCGATGACCAAATTAAGTTACAAGTATGGACTGATATGTTTCCGTTATTGGGACAAGCATACGAACTTAAAGAGCAATTTTTCGACATATATGAAGCAAAGTCAATAGACGAAGCCTATAAGCTCTATCAAGATTGGCTTGCAAGTGTGCCTGAAGAGTTAGTGAATTACTTTTCATATCTAATTAAAGCAATGAGCAACTGGGAAGAAGAGATATTCAACTATTTTACTTCTCCTATCACAAATGCTTATACAGAGTCTCTTAATCGCTTAATAAAGACAATGAATCATGTTGGTCGAGGTTACTCCTTTGAGGCACTCAGAGCTAAAATTTTGTTCACACAGGGCTATCGTAAAGTCAAAAGAAAAAAGAAATTTAAAGATGTTGAATTTACTTTCGGGAAAATGCTACCTGATCAAATACCAAACTTCTTAAAACAAGAATATGAATGGGTATATGAGGAAGTCTTTGGTGCTGACTTTTCCACACTGATCAAGGCAATGGATGAGGGTTCTTTTTAACCCTCTTTCCACACTATTTTCCGATTACCCTAAATGTTTTACATTAACAGCCCCATTATATTTCCAGTTTTCAGGAAGCTCTAATGCAGCTTGTACATGATTAACTTTTTTATCTCCCTCGTTGGAAAGAGTCATCGTTACTTGCACTTTTTCCCCTTGTGTTATTACAGATGAATCGATTGTCGTTTCAACGTTTAGATTTGATGAAACAAAGCCCACTTCTGTAAGCTGTTCAGCTTTCAATTCTAGTTTATGAAGTAAATCATGCTTTACATCTGGTGCTAGCTTAGCTTTATCCACTTTCTTTATTAATTTTTGTGTTTCTTTTAAAGCCTGTTGTGATTCAGGAAAAATTTCAGTTCGGTTCGGGTATAGCTTGATAATTTTATCCAGATCTTTTTGCAGCTTTTTTAGCTGGTTGCTTAGACCAGGCTGAGAAACAACCTCGGCCCATTCCTTTAAATCATAGGGAATACCTTCAAACAAATTATTTTCCTGTGTCGTTACTGCACTGTCAACTAATTCTAAATGCGTTTGCTTTGGTTCGGCCGGAATGTCTCTTCCCATTCCCTGGCTCTTATGCAGGTATCTCGATTCTTCTCCCAGCTGTGGGTAGGTCATCTCGTAAACGGGATCATAATCACCAATTTCAATGGAAAGAGTGGCTGATTCTTGTGATTCTGCAGGTAAATAAAGTTTTTTCACCTGCCAAGGTTCCAAGCCTTCTTCAAGCTGCTCAGGGAAAACATTTGGATCTGCAGCATCAGTAAAAGCTCTTTCACTTAAAATTGCCATTGTACGGTGATGACCATGCTGACTTTTAACATCTCGGAAAGAGGGCATGACAATATCAGGCTGATATGTTCTTATAAAGCGGATCAGACGCTCATAAGTAAGCTCTTCTCCCCATTTTTCCAAAGTTTCTTCAGGAGATTTAGAAAAGCCAAAATCATAAATAGAATCTGAAGTTGTTTCACTTAGATGGTAGGCTTTAACCCCTGTTACTTTCGCAGCTTCTTTCATTTCATTTGAACGGATAATGCCAAGTGCATTACCAAGCTCACTGCCGATTTCATTCTGACCGCCTTCTCCACGGTTAGCAATCAGGCTTGAGGTTTTTACACCTAATCCTCTTGATAAATATGCTAGAAAATCACTGCGCTCATCATCGGGATGTGCCCCTGTATTTAAAAAACTTACAGTAGTGCTTAGAGGCTTAACTGCATTCCATAATTCCACATCATGTTCGGTTTTTTTCTGAGCAAATCCGGACAAGGATACTGTTGGTAAAATAAGCAGGACTGCCATCAATAAAGTAAAAATCTTTTTCAATTTTGTAACCCCTTTCATTATATTGAGTGTCAAATAACCTGCATAAGGCCTCCTTTCTATAAATTAGCTAAGTTAGTTAGCAAAACTAACTTAGCTAAACGCTATCACAAGCAATTAACGGTGTAAATATTCTAAAAGTTCCATATTTTACTTGATAAAATAATACTAGATAACAGATATTTCTATTGAATTGAGATTTTATTGCTAGATTAAAATGATCCAAAAGGCTTGATACGGAATAAATTTAAGGGTGTCATCATAGAATAGAGGGTAGGCCTGATGGACTATTCTCTGAAAAATTAAAAAATATATTGACATGAAATCGCTTCCATATTATACTGGACATACTTTGGTAGTTAGCTTTACTAACTAAGTTTTTAAGTCAGCAAAAAAGAACGCGCTGTGCAGAAATGGGTTGTGATGGCAAGTGAAAAAATCTACTCCTCAATTAGTTAAAATGATGAACAGAGAATTAATTATCGATGAATTAAGACGTAATCCAAAGCAGTCTCGGGCGGATTTATCTAAAAAGACAAAGCTCAGTAAGCCAACTATTTCAGAAATTGTCAGGGAACTGCTCGATGAAGAGTTAATTCTTGAAACAGGGGTAGGCGAGTCAAGTGGCGGTAAAAAGCCAATCTATCTTAAATACAATTCTCGCTTTAACTTTGTTGTTAGTATTTTAATAGAAAATGATTCTATACATTTTGCATTAGGTGATATGAGTGGAGAAATTCTAACGCTATTTAAGCAGAAATTCATACCACACAGTGATGGAACGGTTATCATAGATTCAATTGAAGAAGGGGTTGAAAGACTTTTAGAGTTAGAGAAAGTCACGATGGATAAGGTGCTGGGCATGGTTGTTGGAGTTTCGGGTATTAAAATGGATTCCGATGACATGATTCGTTCATCACCGACGATTCGATGGGGAAATACGAATTTAAGAAAGGAATTATCTTCACGTCTGAAAGTTGATGTCATTATTGAAAATGACGTGAACTTGATGACAATTGGTGAATTTTATAAAGGACAAGGTCAAAACATCGCTAATTTCGTTTATTTGTTTATTGGTAATGGCATTGGCAGCGGGCTTTTCTTAAATGAAAAGTTTTATAAAGGGTCGCACTCTGCTTCAGGAGAAGTAGGCTTTATGATGATAGGAGATGAAAATAATATTAAGCAGGAGTTGGGTGTATTTGAAACAAATTATGGTTTATTTGGGGTCTCTGAAAGATTAAGAGAGTTAGAAGTTAATCTAGCAACGTGTGAGGCAGATTCTTTACTTCATATACTGCAATATCATCAAAATGATGCAAGGATAAAAGAAATTTTGGAAGAAACGATTGATCATTGGGCCAAAGCAGCGATTAATCTGATTAGTATTATTGATCCCCAGGCTGTCATTTTATCAGGAGAGCTTGTTAATATGAATCAAACTTCATTACATGCTTTTAAACAAAAAATTGAAAGATTTGTCCCGCAAATGCCTGAGATTAAAGTAACTGAATTAGGTTCTAAAGCCGGTATATATGGAGCGTTTCATCTTGGTTTAGCAGAATTTCATGTTGCTGGCTTTAAATATAAAAAATAACAATTCTATTTGGAGGGGTTAAGTTTGAAAAAGAAATTCGTATTAATATTAATGGCTGCCTTTATTTTAGTATTACTTGCGGCATGTGACGGCGATAATTCTTCAGATGGCACTGGGGAAAGCGATTCCGAAGAAGCTTCAGGAAATCTTGTCGTTTATACTGCACGTGATCAAACAGTAGTTGATAAGGTTGTAGAAATGTTTAATGAAGAATATCCGGATATTCAGGTAGATGTTCTGACAATGGGTGCACAGGAAATTATGGAACGTGTACGTGGTGAAAAGTCAAACCCAGGAGGAGACTTCTGGTGGGGAGGCACACAGTCTGCGTTTATGCAGGCAGCTGATGAGGATTTGTTAGAGCCTTTTACACCAAGCTTTGATGACGCAATTGAACCAGAACATAAGGATCCAGAGGGAAGATGGTATGGAGAAATGCTTTTGCCTGAGGTTATCATGATTAACAGTGATGTTTTAGATAAAGAATCTGGGCCTCAGGATTGGGATGATTTGCTAGACGAAGAATGGAAAGATGAGATTATCATTCGCGGCGTATTACCATCTGGAACGATGAGAACAATTTATGCTTCAATGATTTATCGTCAAGATCCGAATGATCCTGAAAAGGGTTATGAGTGGCTGGAAAAGCTTGATGCTAACACGAAGGAATATGCACAGGATCCTACTAATTTATACTTGAAACTTGCTCGTCAAGAAGGAACGCTTTCGCTATGGAACTTGCAGGATATCCTTATTCAGGCACATGCAAATAATCAACCATTCGATTATATTTACCCAGAGAGTGGTGCGCCGATTTTAGTTGATGCAGTAGGTATTATTAAAGACGCGAAGAATAAAGAGAATGCTGAACTGTTCTATGAATTCTTATTTGATTCTGAAACAGTTGTAGAGTTGTCAGAAGAAACATATCAAATCCCGTCACGGAATGATATTGATCCTGATGCAATGCCGGATTGGTACAATGAACTTGAACTAAAAGAACTTGATCTTGATTGGGAAGTCTTATCTGAAAATGAAATGGACTGGATGGATTATTGGGATAATAACATTAAAGATCAAAATTAATTTTAGCCTTAAATGTGTAGGGTGATGTACTCATATGTCACCCTGCTTTTTATCTCAGTGTAGCTGGCAGTAAGATCCCATCTCCTAAAAGTTGCGTTCCAACAGTCAGTAACGGCCCGATTGGTTCGACTAACATTAAGTGAGATGAAAAGATCCTCCCATTTAATGAAGTTTCGCTATAAAAGAAAGGTGAAGTTTATGAAAAGTGTCAGATTAGAACATATCACAAAGAAGTTTGGAAAAGCAAAGGGAGTAGAAGATGTTGATATTCATATCAAATCAGGTGAGTTTTTTACATTTTTGGGACCGAGTGGTTGTGGGAAAACAACAACATTAAGAATTATTGCTGGTTTCTACTTTCCAACAGAAGGTAAAGTCTATTTTGATAATGAGGATATTACAGGTTTAAAGCCGAATAAAAGAAATATAGGCATGGTGTTTCAAAACTATGCACTTTTTCCACATATGACTGTGTTTGAAAATATTGCCTTTGGTTTGCAAGTAAGAAAGCTATCAAGCAGTGAGATTAAAAACAAAGTAGAAAAGGCACAAAAGTTTGTCCATCTAGAAGGATATGGCAACCGGAAAATAACAGAGCTATCAGGTGGGCAGCAGCAGCGTGTAGCTCTTGCAAGAGCATTAGTAATAGAACCAGATATTCTATTGCTTGATGAGCCATTATCCAACCTAGATGCTAAGTTACGGGAAGAAACACGGATTGAAATTAAACGATTACAGGTTGAACTGGGAATTACAACGATTTATGTTACACATGATCAGCATGAGGCAATGTCGATGTCCGATCGGATAATGGTGATGGATAAAGGAGAAATCCAGCAAATTGGTACACCACAGGAGATTTATAATAAACCGGTTAATCATTTTGTTGCTTCATTTATAGGAGAATCTAATATTATAAAAGCCGATGTGAAAAACCTGACAGATACGCATGTCACGGTCGATATTGGTGGCGGTATCATACTAAAAGGATTAAGAGAGAATGGTTCTCCAATGCTTGACTATGCAAATGAAGATAGCGTGCTGCTCTCCATTCGTCCTGAAATGATTAACACTGGAGAGGGAGCAAATACATTAACCGGCATCATTCAATTGAGTGAGTTTACTGGGGTAAGTATTAATTATATTGTGAAAGTTGGAGATCACGAATTAAATGTAATGATTGTTAATGCAAGAACAAAAGTCTTGGAACGAGGTGATACGATTACATTGCATGTTCCTGAAAGCGGGATTTATTTTATGAGTGAAAAGAGGTAATAACATGACGACTAATAGTGAAACTCGTGCACCAAAACAAAGTATGTGGAAAAGAATAACACAATCGAAATACTTTGTTTATGTTTTAATATCACCTTTGGTTTTCGTTTTATTAGCCTACGTCATCTTTCCGATGTACAAAACGTTTTTACAAAGTGTGGTCGATCAGGAAGGTTCCTTGTCTTTAACAAATTACCTTAGATTTTTTACGTCAGAGGCTAACTTAGAATCCCTCTATAATAGTATATTTATTTCAATAGTTAGTGTTATCACTTGTGCAATCGTTGGTGTTGGGATGGCTTTTCTATTAAATAGATATGAATTTCCCGGAAGAAAAATATTATCTATCCTTGTTTTAGTTCCGATGGCATTACCGCCATTAATTGGTGCAATATCTTTTTCCTTTTTATATGGAAGCAGCGGGATTTTTCCGCGGCTCTTTCAATCGATCTTCCAGTTAGATAATGTTCCATTTGCGTTGGAGGGTATTTGGGGAATTATAATTGTGCATACCTTTACGATGTATACATATTTCTATTTGAGTGCATCGGCTGCAATCAGAGGTTTGGATTTATCACTTGAGGAAGCTGCAACTAGTCTAGGTTCCGGCCGATTGAGAATTTGGCGTAAAATTATTTTACCTATGTTAACCCCTGCGATGGTTGCATCATCATTATTAGTATTTATGATTTCTATGGCCTCGTATACAGCACCGCTTATGTTTGGAGTTGAGCGTGTGATGACAATGGCGATTACACTTTCAAGAACAAATGGAAATCTGGACATGGCAGCAACACAATCGACTATTTTGTCGCTTGTTTCCATTGCCTTTTTAATATTAATGACATGGTATCAAAATCGCAGAAATTATCAAAGTCAGAGTAAAGGTGTGGGTGTGCATCGAACGGAAGTAAGTTCACCAGTTGTAAAATACATCGCTGCTATTTTATCTACAATTGGGGTTTTTATTTTGATGCTTCCAATCTTGGTAATTGCCTTAATTTCGTTTGCGGTAGACGGTGAATGGACGACGCAAATTATTCCAACGTCATATACCTTTGAGCATTATATTGAATTATTTACTGATTCAAGAACTTGGGGACCAATTAAGAATAGTATTCAAATGAGTATTGTCGCAGTGATCGGGAATATTATCTTCGGTGTAGCAGCTGCTTACGCGATGGTGCGCTTTGCATTTAAAGGTAAAGTATTTATGGACATATTAATTATGGTTCCTTGGGCTTTGCCAGGGACTGTTGTGGCGGTAAACTTGATATCTGCGTTCAGTGAAGGGAATGTATTTTCCTTTAATCAGGTATTAGTTGGTACATTTTGGATTTTACCACTGGCTTATTTTGTTCGACAGTTACCGCTCGTTTTCCGGAATACACAAGCCAGTTTAATACAGATGGATGATTCTATTGAGGAAGCAGCGCAAAGTCTTGGGGCTACATGGTGGCATTCGTTTAGAAGAGTTGTACTGCCAATTATTATGCCAGGAGTTTTAGCAGGAACGTTGTTAGCCTTTGTACAAGGGTTAACAGAATTCGTTGCTTCTATTTTACTCTACTCACCTGCAACGATGCCTTTATCTGTAGGTATATGGAATAAAATGTACTCCTTCCAATTTGGAACAGCCTGCGCTTATGGAGTATTGCAAACAATTTTGATTATTGTTGTTCTGCTCATAAATGAAAGGCTGAAAGGTGGCACAAATCAATCTGGTGCTTCAATTGGCTAATAACCAAAAGAAAGGATGTAAAAAAAGTGGTATCATTACATAGGCAAAAAATCTTAGAAAAAGAGGGTAACCAGTTTCCAGCGAAAACATATAAAGATTTGGTTCTTGAACCAGCGTATAATCAGGCGAAATTCAACGCCATTCGCCCAATGCTTCAAATTCATTTTGCACATTTGATTATGTTAGTTGAAGAGGGGATAGTTAAGAAGGAAGAAGCAGTAAAAATAGTCAAATCGCTTAATAAAATTGATATAAAAGAAGTCGGGGAACGATTTTATAACGGCTCTTATGAGGATTTATTTTTCGAGGTAGAGGATTTTCTTATTCAAGATGCTGGAGAACTTGCTGGGAATCTCCATATCGCTCGCAGCAGAAATGATATGGGAATCGCAATCTACCGTATGAATATTCGTGAGCGATTATTATATCTGATTGAAGCGGCTTTACATTTGCGGCAAAGTCTAATTGAGTTGACTGAAGAGCATATCGATACAGTGATGATTGGCTATACACATACACAACAGGCTCAACCTACAACACTCGGTCATTATTTTAATGCAATGACTGACATGCTTACAAGAGATATTGAACGGCTGCAGGCTGCTTTTGTAACGGTGAATAAGAGTAGTATGGGAGCAGCAGCGCTCACAACTTCAGGCTTTTCAATTAATCGTGGGACAGTTCAAGAGTTGCTCGGCTTTGAAGGGATAATAGATAATGCTTGGGACGCTGTTTCTGGTGCAGATTATATTGGGGAAACAGCAACTGCTGTCCAATTGGCTGCAATTGATTTAGGCCGTTCCACTCAAGATTTGTTATTATGGGGAACACAGGAATTTGGTGCGTTTAAGCTGTTTAGTCCGTATGTGCAAATCAGTTCCATTATGCCGCAAAAACAGAATCCTGTGTCTATTGAACATACACGTGCAATGTTATCGAGTGTGAAGGGGGATGTGGAAACGGTTTTATCCATGATGCATAATACTCCATTTGGAGATATTGTAGACACGGAAGACGACATGCAGCCATATATGTGGAACGCGCTTGAGAAGCTAACAAATATTTATTATTTATTGTCAGGTGTGTTAATGACAATGAAGGTAAATAAGAAAAAATTGCTGAAGCGGGCGAAGGAAAGTTTTGCCAATGTGACAGAGCTTGCTGATACACTCGTTCGCTCAAATAATTTATCTTTTAGAAAAGCACATGAAATTGTCAGTGCCTCTGTACAGGACTTAGTTGAAAATGACAAGGAGTCCTTGAGATATTTTACATTGGATCATCTAAACAAGCATGCACAGCAGATTATTGGACATAAGTTGAATATGAGATCAGAAGAATTGGCTGATGCATTAGATCCGGAACATTTTATTAAAATCCGTTCACTAGAAGGCGGGCCAAGTAAAGAAAGAATGCAGAAGACTGTTGAAGTAAGGTATGAGCAGCAACGCACAATAAGTGCCTGGCTGGCCGGCAAAAGAAAAGTATTGGAAGCGGCTAATAAAAAAATTGACAGTAAACTTAAAAGTTTGATGCCAGATGACGAGTAAAGAATATTTTTTCCATGCAGGTGATGACTTGAGCAAAACTTTTAAAAAATCCATACGGGAAAATCAACCAGCTGAACAAAAGGAATTGCCCATATTAGCCATTGATGGTGGAGGAACGAAGACAATTGCCGTGATTACAGATAAAGCAGGAAATGTATTAAGTACAGGGAAGTCTGGCACAGCGAACTACCATGTTGCAGGTAAAAAGGGTGCAATTAATACGCTTAAAGAAGTGATCGTAAAAGCAGTGAATAACCTAAAGAAATATCACTATCCAGATCGCTTTGTTGAAATAAGCTTTCATAAATGTGTGTTTGCTCTTGCCGGAATTGATACAAAAAAAGATCAAGTAAATGTAGATGAAATTGTTTCACAGGCGCTTGCACAGAGCGGTATCAAAATAGATAAAGTGATTATAGAAAATGATGCACTATCCGTTTTGCTTGGGGCAACTAATAATCAGCCTGGAGCCATTCTTATTGCGGGTACGGGCTCTATTGTTTTTGCACATGATGGAAAAGAAAATTATGTACGAACAGGAGGTTTTGGACACAGACTCGGAGATGAAGGCAGTGGCTATTGGATAGGGAAACAAGCCATTTCTGCGATTTTAAAAATGCATGATGGTCGAGGACCGAAAACGCTGCTACAGGAGCTAGTGTTGGAGCATTTTAATTTTACAGATCATGAAGCACTCTATAACTGGGTATACAGCCCCGATTTTTCCATTCATCAAGTTGGCGCTCTGGCAAAAATAGTTGAGAAAGCAAATTACGAGGGAGACGGAGCGAGCAGAACTATTTTAGAACAATCAGCTGACGAGCTTTATCAGCTTGTCAGCACTGCTGTGAATCGTGTTGGGATTGTGGATGTTCCATTTAAATTGCTGCTTCTCGGGGGTGTCCTGCAAAATAGTCATTTTGTGAAGGGACAATTATTAGATAGAGTGAAGCAAGCAATGCCAGGCGCTGATTTGCTGTATACGCATAAGAAGCCAATTGAGCTTATTATCCAAAGAGGGCTGAATGGGTGAACGGAATTGAGTGCAGGCTGGCAAAAGGATCGGAAAATGGAATTAAATGTCTTCCCGCGTAGGTTGATACCTCAAAAGGAAGCTGAATTTAGATGAATAACTCCTCATTGAGTATGAGGGGTTATTTTTGTAGATTACAAATATAAAAAAATGCAAACAGTGGGTGAGTAAAATCTTCTGTTTTACTTTTTACCCGGGCAAATTGGAGTTCATCGACGGGAAGAAATTTAACACGCATTCTCAGTTACTGCTTGGAATATCTGGTCGGGCTGCAAAATGGCTGTTGATTGGTTATGTCCCATTACTTTGGTTTTGGCTCTTTATCGAAAACGCAGTATCGTAACCGGTTGTTTTCGCCTTTGATTGTTGTCAGGCTTTGACATATAGTGTTATGATTATAGTGTTAAGGTATTGATTAGATTGAGGAGCGTATAATATATGGCAGGATTTCTGACAAAGATATTTGGCGATGGTAATAAGCGCCAAGTTAAACGAATTGAAAAAAGTACAGACGAAGTAGAAGCTTTAGAACCAGAGATGGAGAAGCTTTCAGATAATGAATTGAAAAATAAAACAGAAGAATTCAAGGAAAGAATTGAAAAAGGCGAGACATTGGACGACCTACTCGTAGAAGCTTATGCCGTAGTGCGTGAAGCATCAAGACGAGTGTTGAACATGCGCCCATTCAGGTCACAAATTATGGGAGCAATTGCCCTTCATGGCGGAAACATTGCCGAGATGAAAACGGGGGAAGGGAAGACTTTAGCTTCCACTATGCCGGCATATTTAAACGCTCTAGCAGGAAATGGTATCCATATTATTACCGTTAACGAATATCTGGCAGAGCGTGACGCAAATGAAATGGGTGAACTGTATAGTTTTCTCGGTCTAACTGTTGGATTAAACTTAAACAGCTACACGAAAGAACAGAAGCGTGAAGCGTACCAATGTGATATTACGTATGGAACAAACAATGAGTTCGGTTTCGACTACTTACGGGACAATATGGTCCTTTATAAGGAACAGATGGTACAACGGCCACTTAACTTTGCTATCATTGATGAGGTCGACTCGATCTTGATTGATGAAGCGAGAACACCGTTAATCATCTCAGGAGCAGCTAAGAAGTCTGCATCGCTTTATACTCAGGCGAACAGTTTTGTAACAACATTAAATAGAGAAACAGACTACACCTATGATGAGAAAACGAAAGGTGTCCAACTTACAGAAGAAGGTATTAACAAAGCGGAACGATTTTTCAATATCGAAAACTTGTTTGACTTGGATAATGTTTCCTTAACCCATCATATTAACCAAGCATTAAAAGCCCATGTGGCTATGCATCGTGATGATGATTATATGGTAGAGGAAGGGCAAGTTGTCATCATTGACCAGTTCACTGGTCGTAAAATGAAAGGTCGTCGCTATAGTGATGGCCTGCATCAAGCGATTGAGGCTAAAGAGGGACTACAAATTCAAAATGAAAGTATGACCTTAGCATCCATCACCTTCCAAAACTACTTCCGGATGTACAACAAGTTATCCGGGATGACAGGTACTGCGAAGACGGAAGAGGAAGAATTCCGTAATATTTATAATATGGATGTCATCGTTATTCCGACGAATAAGCCGATTATCCGGGAAGACCGTCCCGATTTGATTTATAAATCTATGGAAGCGAAGTTCCGCGCAGTCGTTGCAGAGATTAAAGAACGACATCAAGCCGGTCAGCCTGTACTTGTCGGTACGGTAGCTGTTGAAACTTCCGAATTGATTTCAAAAATGCTTAAAAAAGCTGGCGTTCGACATGAAGTGCTTAACGCAAAGAACCACTACCGTGAGGCGGAGATCATTGAAAAAGCCGGAGAAAAAGGTTCTGTAACGATTGCAACGAACATGGCAGGCCGTGGAACAGATATCAAGCTTGGAGAAGGTGTTCCTGAACTTGGCGGGCTTGCGGTAATTGGAACAGAACGTCATGAATCGAGACGGATCGATAACCAGCTTCGAGGACGTTCTGGCCGTCAGGGAGATCCTGGTGTAACACAATTCTATCTCTCCATGGAAGATGAATTGATGCGCCGCTTCGGTTCAGATAACCTCCGGGCTATGATGGACCGATTCGGAATGGATGAAGATCAACCGATTGAAAGCAAAATGGTGAGCCGTGCAGTAGAATCTGCACAGAAACGAGTTGAAGGAAATAACTTTGATGCGCGGAAGACAATTCTCTCCTATGATGACGTTCTGCGTGAACAACGGGAAATTATCTATAAACAGCGCTTTGAAGTGATCGATGCTGAAGACGGCTTAACTGAAATTATCATGAATATGATACGTTCCTCGGTAGATCGGGTAATTGATTCCCATACACAAGATGAAGATGAGGATCAATGGAACATCAATGCGATTATGGAACATATTCACGCGAATTTATTAAGTCCCGAAGCGATTAAGAAAGAAGATTTAATGGGTAAAGAACCGGAAGAAATGAAAGAACTCATCATGGAGAAAGTACAACAATCCTATGATGAGAAGCGGGAAGAGTTAGAACCGGATCAGTTCCACGAGTTCGAGAAGGTTATTGTACTTCGCGCGGTCGATTCGAAATGGATGGATCATATCGACCAAATGGATCAGCTCCGTCAAGGGATTCACCTGCGTGCATACGGACAGACAGAACCGCTCCGTGAATACCAGATGGAAGGATTCCAGATGTTTGAGCAAATGGTTCAATCCATTGAAGATGAAGTTGCAAGATTCATCATGAAAGCACAAATTCGTGAGAACCTACAACGGGAAGAAGTCGTGAAAAATACGACAGCAGCTCACGGGGGTCAAGACGGCAAGAAAAAGGTACGTAAACCTGTTATAAAAGAAAACCGAGTCGGCCGAAATGACCCATGCCCATGTGGCAGCGGCAAGAAGTATAAAAACTGTCACGGTAAAAACTAAAGAACTTTAACGAGGTAGGAGACATGACGATTCCGACCTCGTTCTTTTCCTTAGAATAAGAAATTATAAAATAAAAATGCTGTGGTAACATAGGTATCCAGGGCTAGCCACGTCCGGCTCCAACGCCCAGCAACTATCAAACTTCACACTCCTCTAATCGATAAGTCAACATCAACAACTCAAAACTAAAGGAGGGCCGCCTAAGTACGGGCTAAAGCCCAACAGCGGCATACCCCTAAAAGGGGCATGTTTCCTTTATCTCATTCCGTAAAGGGGAAGTTCGATTAAGTTCGCTCACGTATGGGGCAACATCGAACTACCTCCCGTCCTGGGAGGCACAGTTTGTACGTTGCTACGACGCACAGGATGTGCTAGTACAGGCGTTGCGACAGGACGTCGCGTTTTTAGCCTGTAAGGGCGCTAGAGCCTTTGTTCTTTAAACTAAACTTTTTATGAGGTGATGTGTCATGGATTTAGCGGAAATCAGAAATGAATTGGATAAAATAACTTCACGAGTTGAAGCTTTCAGGGGGTCTCTTTGACTTAGATGACAAGCGTGCTCGTATAAGTGAATTAGAACAACAAATGGCAGACCCGGCATTCTGGGACGACCAAAAGGCCGCACAAAAAGTCATTGACGAAACGAATGGCTTGAAATACCAAGTTGAATCATTTGAAAAAATGGAAGCAACACTGGAAGATCTTGAAGTTTCCTACGAACTGGTTAAAGAAGAAGCAGATGAGGAATTATTCCAAGATTTAAATGAACAATTGGAAACATATATGGAAAAGATAAACGATTTTGAACTGGAAATGCTTCTTAGTGAACCTTATGATGCGAAGAATGCGATTCTTGAACTGCATCCGGGTGCAGGGGGAACCGAATCCCAAGACTGGGCAAGCTTGTTATTAAGACTATACCAGCGCTGGGCAGAAAAGAAAGGTTTTACGGTTGAAACACTTGATTACTTACCGGGTGATGAAGCTGGAGTGAAAAGCGTAACCTTGCTCATCAAAGGGCATAATGCCTATGGTTATTTGAAAACAGAAAAAGGTGTCCATCGTCTCGTGCGTATCTCACCTTTCGACTCGTCAGGTCGACGTCATACATCCTTTGTTTCCTGTGATGTCACACCGGAAATGGATGATGATGTTGAGATTGAAGTGCGAGATGAAGACATCAAAGTTGATACGTACCGGGCAAGTGGTGCGGGTGGTCAGCACGTAAACAAAACTGACTCAGCCGTCCGTCTTACCCATTTACCGACAAATATTGTCGTCACTTGTCAAAACCAACGTTCCCAGATTAAAAACCGGGAATCTGCAATGAAAATGTTAAAATCCAAACTATACCAGCTCGAAGTGGAGAAACAGGAGCAGGAACTTAGAGCCCTTCGCGGGGAACAAAAGGAAATAGGTTGGGGCAGTCAAATCCGTTCATATGTTTTCCACCCATATTCGATGGTAAAAGACCACCGGACAAATGTAGAAATTGGAAATACACAGGCAGTAATGGACGGGGAAATCGATTTATTTATTGATGCTTATTTACGTTCCCAGATCAAGTAACCGGAAAAATAAAAAAAGAAGAAAGTGCCCGTGTTTTTGGTTAAATAAGGAAAATGTTGGTTTTTGTTCACAGACTTCAGATTAAAAAGGGTTTTAAAAATTTGTCAATAGGATATAATACTATTGATAAACTTATTACACAATATGAATGGGGGATTTATGTATGAAGAAGTGGTTATTAGCAGTATTATTTGGAGCAGTATTAGTTCTTGGTGCTTGTGGTGGCGGAAATAACGCTGATAATGAAGAGCCAGCAGACAATGGCGACACAAATACAGAAGAACCGGCTGAGAATGACAATGCTGTAGATACTGCTGCTGGTGAGGAAATTTACCAGGCTAACTGTGCAATGTGTCATGGAGCAGATTTATCCGGCGGGGCAGGTCCTGCTTTAACAGACGTAGGAAGTAGATACTCCAGCGACGAAATTAAAGACATTGTTGAAAATGGGACAGGCTCTATGCCAGCACAAGATGTGTCTGGAGATGACCTTGACGCATTAGTGAATTGGTTGGAAGAACAGTAATAACAAACAAACGAAAAAGTTCGGCTCACATCTCGTGAGTCGGACTTTTATTTTTGTCTATATTTATCTCGTATTAACGGTCTGTAATACCCCCACCTCTAAACATGAGGGAAAACCAAGATGTGAAGGTGGGGATATAACAGTCCGTAAATCCCTGATTCTGTTCAACTAACATTCAGTGGGGAGGTAAGGAAACCCCACTGAATGAAGTTTCACTTTATTACACCTCTGTAATATCACATCGACTCATTGTCACGCGTTCTTTTCGACAAAATATCCTACTTTACCAGGAACATTACATGAAATGGCATGCTTGAAACATAAATGTAATAATTTTATGTCTAAAAAATGCACTTATTGATGTTATAATAGCTAAGGAATCTATAAAGGTTAACTACTAACAAAAATAATTTGAAATAAATAAAAGGTGATACATAAATGATTTTGATGGAAGATGTGTATAAAACATATCCGAATGGAGTCGCTGCTCTAAACGGAATTAATGTTGATATCAAACAAGGTGAATTTGTATATATTGTAGGACATAGTGGAGCTGGAAAATCTACTTTTATTAAGCTTATTTATCGGGAAGAGAAACCGACTAAAGGAAATATCATTATAAATGAAGTTGATTTAAGTAAATTGAAAGAAAGAAAAGTCCCTTACTTAAGAAGGGAAATAGGTGTTGTTTTCCAAGACTTTAAGCTTTTACCGAGATTAACAGTCTATGAAAATGTTGCCTATGCACTTGAAGTTATTGAAGAAACACCAAAAGGAATCCGGACAAGAGTTATGGAAGTATTAGAAGAAGTTGGTTTGAAGAATAAAGCACGGTTTCTCCCCGCAGAGCTTTCCGGTGGGGAGCAGCAGCGTGTTTCGATTGCGCGTGCCATTGTAAATCGCCCGCGTATTGTTATTGCAGATGAACCGACAGGAAACCTGGATCCAGAAACATCCTGGGGAATTATGAAGACATTTGAAGAAATTAATGATAAAGGAACTACTTTAATTATGGCTACCCACAGTAAGGAAATTGTAAACACATTTAAAAAGCGAGTAATCGCGATTGAAGACGGTGTAATTGTAAGAGATGAACAACGAGGTGAATACGGCTATGAAGTTTAGAACATTTTTACGCCACCTGAGAGAGGGAACGAAGAACATTTTCCGGAATGGTTGGATGACCGTTGCTTCCATCGGAGCCGTAACGACAACGTTGATTCTCGTCGGTGTATTCCTCGCGATCGTCCTCAACCTTAATGAATTTGCGAAAAATATCGAATCAGATGTTGAAATTAAAGTGCTTGTTGATTTAACAACAGAAGATGATGACGTCATTGCCTTAGGAGACCAACTCAGACAGCTGGATGGCGTTGAAAATGTCTACTTCTCTTCTAATGACGAAGAACTAGAAAGTTTGACTAATAGCTTAGGAGAGGAAGGAAGGGCCTGGGAATTATTTGAACAAGATAATCCGTTAAATCACGCCTACGTTGTCAAAGCGGAAACCCCGCAGGAGACAGAAGGAATTGCCGAAGAAATAAAAGAACTTGACCATGTCTATGATGTAACATTTGGTCAGGATATTGTAGATAAATTGTTTGAGTTTAACAATTACGCACGAATCGTCGGGCTTGTGTTGATTGCTGCATTAGTACTCACCGCAGTATTTCTCATTTCCAACACTATAAAAATCACCATCATTGCAAGAAGTACTGAAATTTCCATTCAAAAGCTTGTTGGTGCTACTAATGGATTTATTCGTTGGCCATTTTTTGTGGAAGGATTATTGCTTGGTTTACTAGGTTCTATTATTCCGATTGCAGTTGTATTATTCGGTTACCATTACATAGCCGAAAATCTCGCAAGTCAAATTAATATTAGTTTCGTAGAGATATTGGAATTTAATCCATTTGCTTGGTATTTATCACTTGGCATCCTGCTCATTGGTGCAACGATCGGTGTTTGGGGAAGTGTAATGAGTGTACGTAAATTCTTGAAAGTTTAAGAGATAGTGAGATGACCAGAAGCTATTATTATGAAGGGAGAATATGAATTGAAGAAATCGATCCTATCCAGCATAACAGCAGTAGCTTTACTATCAACTGCAGTTACAGCAGGAACTCCAGTTTCTGCAGAGTCAATCGATGACTTGAAAGAACAGATCAACGAACATGAACAAGAGAAATCTAAAATATCCGAGGAAAAAAATAGCCTGAATAAAGACAAACAGGATACCGAAACGAAAATCAATGAAAATTTAAGCGAACAAGAATCAGTTGAAAATGAGATTTTGGATATAGAAGATGAACTTGCGACAACACAGAATAATATTGCCGCGAAAGAGAACGAGATAAAGGCGACAAACGATGAAATCGACGACTTAACCGAGAGGATAGGAACTCTTACGAAAGAGATTGAGGTTTTGGAAGACAAGATTGAAAAGCGCGATGCATTATTAAAAGATCGCCTTCGCTCTATTCAACAGAACGGTGGTCAAATTAAATTAATCCAAGTCATTTTTGGTTCTAAAAGCTTTGTAGATTTTATTAGCCGTACATCAGCGGTAAATACAATCATGGACCAGGATAAACAAATTATGGAAGAACAAGCTGCTGATAAACAGTTGCTTGCAGAACATAAACAAGAAGTGGAAGAGAAAAAAGATACTGTCGTAGCGAAAAAAGAAGAGTTAGAGCTTCAAAAGACAGAGCTTCTTGCTTTAAAAGACCAACTGGACAATCAAAAGAAAGAAAGAAAAACGTTAATGGCTAAGCTTGAAAAAGAACAAGAAAACTTGGAAGAAATTAAGCTAACGATTGAAGAAGAACATGCGATACTTGCTGCCGAGGAGAAAGCTCAAGCTCAAGCAATCGCCCTTGCAGAACAAAAGGTCGGAGAATTGGAGCAGTTAGCAAAAGAAGAGGCGGAAAGAAAACGTCAAGAAGCTGAGCGCCGTAAAGCAGAACAAGAAAGACAAGCAAGACAAGAGCGTGAATCACATAATAACAACACTAATAATGACAACAGCAATAAAGTCGCATCTGCACCGGAAACAAAAGTTGATTCCGGAAATACTGGAGGGGGATACTTTATTTACCCAGCAAATGGTCGCCTTACTTCAGGATTCGGTATGAGAAACCATCCAATCTTTAATGTTTCTCGTTTGCATGCAGGAGTTGACTTTGGTGTAGGTACTGGAACGCCATTGGTTGCTCCGGCGGACGGAGTAGTAAGTACAGCCGGTACGATGGGTGGCTTTGGAAATGTCATCATGATTTCCCACTACATAGATGGTAAAAGCTATACAACGGTCATGGCGCACTTAAGCAGAATAGATGTCTCATCTGGACAAGCTGTTACTCAAGGTCAAGTAATTGGAGCGACAGGTAATACAGGTAATTCTACTGGTCCTCACCTCCATTTCGAAGTTCACCCTGGCGGATACGGTAATCCAGTAGACCCAATGCCATTTTTAAGATAATATAAAGAAGAAAAAGGTATCGTGATCGTTACGATACCTTTTTCATACTGATTAAAGTAATAATCATTACGTAACTTTCAAACCTAATAAATCATCGCTTTCATTCAGCGTAAGTGTTTTGCTCGTTCATTTAGTTTAGAACTCTAATCGCCGTTCAGTTGCCCGGTGGACGGATGCTTTCTGCGGGCACAGCCGAAGCCTCGACGCACAGGACGTGCTAATGCAGACGTTGCCACAGGACGTGGCGTTCTTAGTCTGCCTCGGGCTGAGCACTAAGGGGTCTCCGGACTCGTGCTATTCCCGCAGGAGTCACCGTCCACCGGGCAACTGAACTGTAGAGAGGATTATTATTAATGGAAAATATCCCACCATGATAGGTGTCCTCTTACTAAAATGAAAAATAGTGTACCAAGTTAGGCTTTCCCTCGGAGCAGTCCAGACACCTCGAGACTCCTGCGGGAGGATAGGCCTGGCGAGACCCCACAGGGCGTTAGCCCGAGGAGGCTTGCCGGCCGCCCGCGGAAAGCGAGAGGTGTCTGGACTGCGGACCTCCAGAAGTAAGTTGCACACACTTACGCTGAATGAAAGCAATTTACAGTTCATGTTAGAACATCCTGTATACAAAGATGAGAAAGTTGGGTCATTATATTTCGCGATGGTCTTGTAAAAGAATTTCATCAATGCGAAGTCTTGTGCATAGTCATGAAAGAGATAAAATGGTATGCTTTTCTATAACGGACGGAAGAAATTTGAGGTGGAATGATGAAATTAAACAGATTACAAATAGTTCTTTTATTAGCCGCTGCGCTATTGCTCGGTTTTCTTGGTGCTTATGCAGGCATTTCAATAGCCGGCGATAAAGATAGTGGACAGCAAACTGCAAGCCGAGAAAAGCTGGAAGAAAAACTAAACGGTGATAAGTCAGAATCACTCACCGGCGATTTACAAAAGGTTGAACAAGCATATGCCCTCATTCAAGAAAATTATGTTGAAGAAGTTGACGGTAATGAATTGGTTGAAGGTGCAATTGAGGGAATGCTTGCCACGTTGGAAGATCCTCATTCATCCTATTTGAACCTTGAATCAATGGATGAATTTAATCAGCAGATAGAATCTTCATTTGAGGGAATCGGAGCAGAAGTTAGTATGGTGAATGGCGTTGTAACGATTGTTTCCCCGATTAAGGATTCACCTGCAGAGAAAGCTGGTTTACGGCCGAATGATCAAGTTCTTACTGTTGATGGGGAAGACCTCGATGGACTGAATTTAAATGAAGCTGTCGCTAAAATTCGTGGAGAAAAAGGAACAGAAGTAACATTAGAGATTATTCGTGCAGCAGGTGATCCTTTTGAAGTGGTCATTGTCCGGGATACCATTCCGATAGAAACGGTCTATAGTGAAACAGAAACAATAGATGGAAAAACAACAGGAATTATTGAAATTACTAATTTCTCCGAGAATACGGCAACTGAATTTATAGAACATCTAAGCGATTTGGAAGATAATGGTTTGGATGGTTTAGTTATCGATGTTCGTGGGAATCCAGGTGGATTATTAAATGTAGTTGAAGATATGTTAGCATTATTTGTACCTGAAGATCTTCCTTTCATTCAAATAGAAGATGCGGATGGAAATATCGAAGCAATTCATTCTGACTTGAAGGAAACAAAGGATTATCCAATTAGTGTGTTGATTGATGAGGGTAGTGCATCTGCCTCTGAAATTCTTGCGGTTGCATTACAAGAACTTGATTATGATATTGTCGGTCAGACAAGTTACGGAAAGGGTACAGTTCAGACAGCAGTTCCGCTAGGTGATGGCAGTTCGATTAAATTAACGACATTCAAATGGTTATCTCCTAATGGAGAGTGGATTAATGAGGTAGGGGTAGAGCCGAATATCCCCGTAGATCAGCCGGATTATTATTACGCTAATCCGATTTCGATTGAGGAGCCGTTTGGGTTGGATGACACGGATCCTGGCATCGCGAATATACAGCTCATGCTGGATGGAATCGGCTATGATCCTGGACGAATGGATGGCTACTTTAATGAACAGACGGAAGAAGCTGTAAAACAATTCCAGAAAGATAATGATCTCTCAGCAACAGGAGAAGTCGATGAAGAAACAGCTGGATTAATAGATACGAGAGTGATCGAGCGTATCCGTTCCGGTGAAGATGATGTTCAATTAGAAAAGGCATTGGAAGAACTATATAAGTAAGACAGGAGAGGCTGGGGGGACCCAGCCTTTTTTTGCAGAAAGATAAGTATAAATCCTTTCTTACTGTATAAGTGCAACTAAGGTTGTCACCGTAAGGCTTGGTGACAACCAAGTTTTCTAAGCTTTTGGGACAAATGCTCTGACCCCATGTCCCACTTTTCATGGTATACTATAAGGAGAATCCATACGTAAAGGGTGGTTTGCTTGGTTGAATTATGGTTTCAGGAATTTGGGGTAGGGATATTAAAGTTATTTCTTAATCCATTGTTGTATTGGATATTTATATTGATCTTTTTAGTTGGTTACAAGCGGATTAAGATGGAAAGGGAACAGTTCGGGGTGAAGGTCTTTGATTTATTCAGTGAATGGAGACGAACGTTGCTGCCGGCGGTTTTAACTGGAATTCTTATATCGCTTATTTTCATAGGAGCGGGAATTGTATTTTCCTATGGTTCGCTAATTATACTAAGCTTCATGATGATTCTATTATCTTTGAATTTACGATTTACATTATTATCGGCAAGTTATACGGTTGGGCTTACCTATATCGTCTTACTTTTTTTACCTTCACTGCTGGAGAAACAAGATATTATTCCCGTAGCTTATTTTGCGGAAAATAATTTTATTGGTCTCACATTTTTGCTTGGTGTCATGCTCGTTGTAGAGGCGATTTATGTTCGTCGCGTGAGGCGGGGAGAGACATTTCCACGCTTAGTTAAAAGTGAACGGGGTATTTGGATAGGAGAGCATCACTTAAGTAAAATGGCGATGATTCCATTGTTCTTCCTAGTACCAGGTGGGGCGTTAGAGAGTTTTGCTCCTTATTGGCCACTCATTCCGATTGGTGGAGAGAGTTATGGGATTATACTCTTTCCTTTTCTTCTCGGGTTTTCCCACCGGATTCGAGCGAATGTCGCTTCTGTTAGAGGAAAGCAGCTGGGGAAACAGATTCTGTGGCTTGGCATCGTAGTTATGATTATTTCTGTAGTCGGCTATTTCTTTAAGGGACTGTCTCCTGTTGCATTGGTAGTTGCTATTTTTGGAAGAGAGTTCATAACGTATCGACTACGTACACGGGACAAAAAACATAATGCCTTATTCAAACCAGAACAGCAAGGTTTGCGCATTCTTGGGATTATCCCTGGTACACCTGCTGAGCGCTTGGATATTCAAGTAGGCGAGGTTATCACAAAAATAAATGATAAACGAATAAACAGTTCAGATGAATTCTATGCAGGGCTTCAAGCGGCCGGTGCTTATTTTAAATTGGAGATCCTTGATGATAATGGAGAAATGCGGTTTGTCCAGAGTGCATTCTATGAAAGTGACCATTACCAGTTAGGATTGCTCTTTATTGAAGCGCCACACCGTACGAAAGAAATTCTTGTTGAAGGTTCGTAAGTAAATTACTATGGGAGGCATTCGTGGTTGGACCATACGAATGCCTCTTATAATAGGAGAAAAGTGGGAGGAAATAAGATGAAATTTTTTCATACAGCAGATTGGCATTTAGGAAAGCTTGTCCAAGGTGTTTATATGACAGAAGATCAGGAATACATATTAAAACAATTCGTGCAGGCTGTTGAAGAAGAGCAGCCGGATGCTGTGATTATTGCAGGTGATCTGTATGACCGAGCCGTTCCGCCGACGGAAGCGGTGCAGTTGCTTGATGACGTTCTGCATCACATCGTTCTCGATTTGGATGTGCCGGTTATTGCGATAGCAGGGAACCATGATAGCCCGAGTAGACTGGATTTCGGCAGTCGCTTGATGAAACAGAATGGATTCCATATGATTGGTAGATTACAAAAAGATTATAAACCAGTTGTATTGGAAGATGAATTTGGTGAAGTATATTTCCACCCAATCCCTTATGCCGATCCGAGCATGATTCGTAATTTATATGAAGACGATTCGATCCGTAATCATAATGATGCACAGGCAAAAATTATCGAGAAAATCAAAGCGTCCATCCTACCGAATACGCGGAATGTTGCAATTGCCCATGCTTTTGTTACACCGTTTGGGGAAGAAGCGGAGAATACGAGTGAATCGGAACGGCCATTATCTATCGGGGGATCTGAGTATGTGGATGCTACGATTTATAAAGATTTTAATTATACAGCACTCGGACACTTGCACCAAGCCCATTATGTCGCGAACGAAACGATTCGTTATGCCGGTTCCCCACTGAAATATTCTATATCCGAGGAACATCATAAGAAGGGGTTTTACGTCGTGACGCTGGACGGAGAAGGGAAAGTCGAGTTGGAAAAACGTTTGCTTATTCCAAGGCGGGATATGTATACGGTAGAAGGTTTTATAGAAGACATTTTAGCTGAATCCGTAAATGAAGATTATGTGTTTGTCCGATTGTTAGATGAAACTCCTGTGCTTTCTCCAATGGAAAAAATCCGCTCCGTTTATCCGAACGCGATGCATGTTGAACGAAAATATTACTCCGCCCTCCATTTATCCGATGATTCAGAGCAAATTCAGGAACGAAGAAAAATGACAGAACTAGAATTGTTCCGTGCCTTTTATGAGGAAGTAAAAGGGGAAGCACCGGGTGATGCGGCAGAGAATATTTTCAAAGAAGCACTTGAAGCGATTATGAATGAAGATAAATAATAGAAATAAAGGGGGAAAAGAAAGTGCGGCCATTAAAATTAACGATGACAGCATTTGGACCTTATAAAGATACGGAAACGGTGGACTTCGAAGAGCTTGAGGGCAATGATATATTCGTCATCTCCGGCAATACCGGCGCTGGTAAAACGACGATATTTGACGGGATCTGCTTTGCTCTCTATGGAACAGCAAGCGGACAAGACCGTGGGGAGTCAAAAATGCTCCGCAGCGATTTTGCCAAAGATGATGTTCATACCGCGGTTGAATTGGAGTTTGAGCTTAAAGGGAAACACTACCGGATCCGAAGACAGCTTGGCCACGTGAAGCAAGGAAACAAGTCGAAAACGGGTGATGATATTTTCTTTTTCGTACAGAAGGATGGAGAAGAAGTTCCTTGCGTTGATAGGCAAATCGTTTCGGAAGTGAATGAGCGGGTTGAGCAATTAATTGGGCTAACACAAGATCAGTTCAAGCAAATCGTCATGCTACCTCAAGGGGAATTCCGTAAGCTCCTCACCTCAGATACGGAGAATAAAGAAGCGATTCTACGCAGACTCTTCAAAACAGAAAACTATCAATCAATTAATAAGGTATTAAAGGAGAAACGCGACCAAGCTAAAATAGATTATGAACGGCAACTGCAAATTAGAAATGATTATATTCAAGGTATTTCATCTTATCTTCCATTACGGACGGATACGTTTATGAGCGAACTGTTGGAAGCGGAGTATCCGAATAGTAATCAAGTTGCTGCAGCCTTAGAAGAAGAGGCAAGCTTTTACGCGGAACAAGTCACTAGTGGAGAAGAGAAACACAAGCAAGCCTATGAACTGAGAAACAAACGGCAAAGCGAATACCATGAAGCCGAACATCTCAATGAACGCTTCCGTGAACTAGAGGAGAAGAAACAACAGCTAAAGGCGTTAAACGAAAGGGAAGTGGAATTTAAAGAGAAAGAAACACGTTTACAAGCTGCTGAAGAGGCAAATAGCCTGCTGTTTTTTGAGCAACAACGGGAACAAGCAGTGAAAGATGAACAATCGACAAGTGTAAATCTCAAACAAGCAAAAGTTCAACTAGAGCAAGCGAAAAAAGAATTACAAGAAGCAGAAGCAACTTTCAAAGCGGAAGAAAATAGGAAAACGGAGAGAGATCAAGTTGCTAAAGAATTGAACGAGCTGGAGAAAATTCTACCTGTTGTTCAAGGAATTGAAGAAACGAAACAAAAAATTAATCAAATTAAAAGTCGTGGCCAAGAGATAAAACAAAAGATGGAAGAGACAGAGAAACAGCTTGTGTCAACTGAAAAAGCATATGAGGAATATCGACGTGAAATTAGCAACCTAGATGATCGTATCGAGAAGTTAAGTGATAAACAAGCAGAGTATTTGCAGCTGAAGGATCAGGTGAGAATTTTTGAGCGCTATAGAAATATAACTGGGGAGATTAATGCATTAGAGAATAAAGCGACTGCCATTATCAACACATATAATGAAGCGAAGGAAAACTATCAGGAAAAAGAAACGTTATGGCTTAGTAATCAAGCGCTCGTGTTGGCAGGACATCTTCATGACGGCGAACCGTGTCCGGTATGTGGAAGTTTAGAACATCCACAAATTGCAGCTAGTGCTGAACAAACGGTGACAAGAGAGGAACTTCAGCTTGCGAAAAGCAATTTTGAAGAGAAAGAAAAAGCGTATCATCAAATTCGCATTCAACTTGAGGCAAAGAAAACTCAACAGAATGAAATTTTAGAGGAAGTAACGGAGCTAACAGCTGGGGAAGAGATCAATACCTTTTATGAACAGCTCGTTGCCACTGGTAAACAAGTACGCATTGAAGTGGAAGAATATAATGTAGTTAGAAAGAAAAGAAAAGAAAAAAAAGAGGAAGAAGAGAAATATGTCCAAATCAAACAGGAACTAGAACCGCTCTATAATCAACTGAAAGACAAGCATTACACATTGCGTGGGCAGTATAAGACGGAGTCGGCACTCCTTGAAGAAAGACTTCGAGATATCCCAGAATCATTAACGGATTTAAAAGTATTGAAAAACCAAATTAAAATGACCCAAGATAAAAAAGATCAACTGGAAAAAGCGTGGGATTCTGCCCAAAAATTGCTCGAAGCAAAGAGAGAGGCATATACAAAGAGCGAAACGCATACGTTGCATACAGAAAAGCAATTTAAAGAAATTACATTAAAAGTGGAAGAGGCAAGTAAAGCGTTCCGCGAGAAGTTAACAGAAGCGGGATTTGAATCAGAAGATACGTATTTCAAAGCCAAGTTATCGAGCGAAGAACAACGACTATTGAAACAGGAATTGACGGAATTCAAGCAGCAACTGGCCATTCTTTCCAAGCAAACGAAAGAGCTGACGGCAAGCTTAAAAGGAAAAGAGCCAAAGGATTTAGATGCATTGAAGCAAGAGCTGGATGAACTGGAGAAACAATACGAAGAGACGTTCAAACAGCTCAATGAAGCTCGTGACTATCAAAATCGTGCGCTCACGCGAAAGGAGGAGATTCTGGAAGCAGAAGAGGCATTAGTGAAGAAAGAACAGCTTGTTTCCGCTGTTTCCGATGTACATGATATGCTGCGCGGACAAAACAATAAGAAAATTTCTTTTGAACGCTTTTTACAAATGGAATATTTGGAGCAAATCATTCATTCTGCCAACGATAGGTTACAGAAGCTCTCCAATAACCAGTATTATTTAACGAGAAGTGACAGACAAGAGACGCATGGTAAACAGAGCGGACTTGCGCTTGATGTATATGATAACCATACTGGGGTAACGAGAGATGTAAAAACATTGTCCGGTGGGGAGAAATTCAATGCAGCTTTATCCCTTGCTTTAGGGATGTCTGACGTGATTCAGAGTTTCCAGGGGAGTATTGCGATCGATACGATGTTTATCGACGAAGGATTCGGTTCGCTTGATGAAGATGCCCTCGCCAAAGCCGTCGACACCCTCGTTGATCTCATGGAGACAGGCCGCATGATCGGTGTGATTTCCCATGTCAAAGAGCTTAAAGAAATCTTCCCAGCCATCCTGGAAGTCAAAAAAACCAAACAAGGCCACAGCGAAACAGCCTTTGTACTAAAATGATAAACCATCATTCTTCACTTTAGGAACTCTCACTTTCATCCAGCGTAAGTGTGTGCAATCTTCTTCTGGAGGTCCGCAGTCCAGACACCTCTCGCTTTCCGCAGGCGGCTGGTGAGCCTCCTCGGGCTGTCGCCCTGCGGGGTCTCACCTATGCCTATCGACGAACAGGAAGTTCTAATGCCGGCGTTGGTCACAGGACGTGACCGTTCTTAGCCGGCCTCCTGCTGGAGTCTCGAGGTGTCTGGACTGCTCAGAGGAAAGGCTAAATTTGGAGAATTATTTTTCATTTTGTAAGAGGACACCTATCATGGTGGGATATTTTCCATTAATAATAACCCTCCCTACCAGTTCAGTTGCCCGGTGGACGGTGACTCCTGCGGGAATAGCACGAGTCTGGAGACCCCTTAGTGCTCGGCCCGAGGCAGACTAAGAACGCTCTCGTATGTGGCAACGTCTGCATTAGCACGTCCTATGCGTCGAGGCTTCGGCTGTGCCCGCGGAAAGCATCCGTCCACCGGGCAACTGAACGGCGATTAGAGTTCTAAACTAAAGGAACGAGCAAAACACTTACGCCGGATGAAAGTGATGAGCAAGCTCTTCTAGGCATATCGTTTCAAGGCTGCAGACCCTGAATCGAAAGCTTCTTTTTACGGTTTAGCAATA
>NZ_JAXHDC010000043.1:0-27688 GCF_037072045.1 Oceanobacillus sp. MO10714A
TAAGCTAAACAGTCTTATGTTTAACTACTCTCTATTAAGGATAAATACAAGAAGAAGTAATTATCTTTTCTATAGGAGGCGATGGAGTGAGTCTTACTATTACGGAAACGATTAACTGGCTTAAGGATGTGCGGAAAGAAGGAGCGAACAAGGTCTTTACGATGTATTTAAACACGGATAGATCAGACCCGAACCAGCAAGGGGGAGAATGGAAGATCCACTTGAAGAACGGGATGAGAAACTTCGAAACATACTTACAGCAAGATGATAATACAGAGGAATTAAATAATTTTAAAAAGGTTAAAAAGAAAGCGATGGATTTTATTAAGGAGAATGAGCAGCAACTCCAGCGTGGCATTATTATTTATGCGACGGCAGATGATGATGTGTGGTTTGCTAAATGTGTACAAATGCGGTTGGAGGATGAGTTCTACTGGCAGGAAACACCGGAGATTAATCAACTTATTGAACTAAGCGAAAAGTATCCAAAGCTTGGTATCGTTCTCGTGCAGCAGAACCAAGTTAAAGTGATCGATTCAGAGGCGAATCGGGTAAAGGAGATAACATATTTCGAACTCGATGTAGATACAGAAGATTGGAAGATAAAACAAGGCCCAAGGCGCCCATTTACTGCAGGAGCGGGTGGTCCCAATGTGCATAAGGATAGTTTTGAATCGAGATTCGCTGCTAACCAACATCGCTGGTATAAAAAGATTGCCCCGAAATTAGATAAGATAGCCAAAAACAATCAATGGGAACAGCTTTATATGGTTGGAGAAGGAGACAGTACGAAAGAGCTTGGGAAACTTATGCATCGCCCAATTGACGCCGTTTTACAGAAAAATATGCTCGACCATGAAGAAACAAAAGTGTTAGAAGAGGTGCTCGCATAAAAAGTAAGAAGAGGTAGGACACTCCCACCTCTTCTTACTTTTTCAACTTATTCTTCAGATAAAAATTTTGCATTCACATAGCCGGTGAATTCATCGGTTGTTACCTTTACCCATTCTTCACCGCGATCTTCAACTTCGACTTGTTGATTCATGACAAGTACGCCGACTAAATCATAATCAACACCAGGTCCGCTTCTTGCATTTAAGGTCTCGACCTCTACGGTCCTTGTTGAAGTTGTTGCTTCTATTTCTTCAGCATCTACTGTATCGTCGGCTTCTTCGTCATTTACAACCGAACCAACAGCTCCAGCTACAGTATCTGTATCTTTTGCTTCCTCTTCATCGGATTCGTTCTTTTCGTCTGTTGTGGCACTCTCCGTATCTGTCTGTGGGTATGACATAGAAGCGAGGTCTGGATTGGTAAATTTTTGTTGCATTATGCCTACAAAAACAACGAAGGCAAGCGCAACGATTGTTAGTATAATTGCAATAAAAGCTTTCGTTCTTTTCATCTTATAAACTCCTAAACTATAATATCTAGTAGTAGTATACACGAATTAAACGAAAAAGTCTTTCATTACTTACTCAACATTCACAGGATAAACAGCTATATTTACTTTTGTAATCGAAAGAAGCTGTGAATTGCTTTCCTTTCATACAGCGTAAGTGTCCAGCTCTTTCAGTTTTTTGGCGTTCTAATTACCGTTCAGTTGCCCGGCGGACGGATGCTTTCCACGGGCACGGCCTCAGCCTCCTCGGAAGAAAAACGCTTCCTGCGGGGTCTTCGGACTCGTGCTTTTCCCGTTGGAGTCACCGTCCGCCGGGCAACTGAACTGATAGAGAGGGTTATTATTAATGGAAACTAACCCACCACTATGATAAGCGATCCTAATTTCTAAAATGAAAAATAGTGTTCCAAATCAGGCTTTCCCTCGGAGCAGTCCAGACACCTCGAGACTCCTGCGGGAGGCCGGCTAAGTACGGTCACGTCCTGTGACCAATGCCGGCATTAGAACTTCCTGTTCGTCGATAGGCTTGGTGAGACCCCGCAGCAGGCTTGCCTGCGAGGAGGCTCACCAGCCGCCCGCGGAAAGCGAGAGGTGTCTGGACTGCGAACCTCCAGGAGAAACTTGCATTTACGCTGTATGAAAGTAATTCTCATTCAAAATGAAAATTCACTTTTGTCAAAAATGAGAAAGGTGAGTTGGTTATTTATGCGACTTGGCATTCGGGACAGAGGCCGTAGATTTCAAATTTGTGGTCCTCGATCATGTAGTTCTCCAGTTTATTTTCAACTTCATCCATCGGACAAATATTAATTTCTTTCGTTTTCCCGCACCTGCTGCAGATAAAATGGTGATGATGGTGGGTCGCACATTTCATCCGGAAGTGTTTCTCCCCATTTAACTCTGTGCTTTCAAGAATTTTCATTTCATCATATAAATGTAAATTCCGGTACACGGTGTCAAAGCTAATTCCTTCATATTTATCTTCCATAAATTGATGCAGTTCTTTCGCTGTCCGGTATCCATCGGCTTTTTCGAAAAAAGTTAAAATATCTTTCCTGCGCCCAGTTGATTTATACCCATTCTTTCTTAGCACTTCCATCGCATTCTGTAAATTCATTAGGCTTCCCTCATTTCTTGTTGTGATTTCCGACTCCGTTTAATCCCGATTGTTAACAGTAAAATCGTGACGGCAATCATGACAATTGTTCCACCTGGCGGGATACTTAAATAATATCCGCTTATAATACCAATGATAACAGAAATTTCACCGAACAAAATAGATAAAAACAACATTTGTTTAAACCCTTTTGCAATCCGCATCGCTGCAGCGACAGGGAGGGTCATAAGAGCGGAGACGAGTAAGACTCCAACAATCCGCATTGAAGCAGCAATAACAAGAGCAGTTAGCACAATAAATAACAGGTGAATGTGTTTCGTATGAATGCCTGAGATCGTTGCATGTTCTTCATCAAAGGATAGAGTAAGCAGTTCTTTATAGAAAAAAGTGACGATCAGAACGACGATAATAAATATTATGAAAATCAATAAGAAGTCACTTTGGCTTACAGCGGAAACCGATCCGAATAAATATCCGAATAAATCCGTGTTAAATCCATTAGCTAGAGATATGAAAATAACACTTAATCCGACACCGGCAGAAAGGATAATCGGAATTGCCAATTCCTGATATGTTTTATAAACCGTACGCAGCTTTTCAATAAAAATGGAACCGATGACGGAGAAGGCCATCCCGCTGTAAAGAGGGGGGAAGGTGATGAGAAGTAACTTCTCGATCATTAACCCAAAGGCAATCCCTGCCAATGTAACATGGGATAAGGCATCCGCAATTAAAGAAAGCCTGCGGACGACAATGAAAGTTCCGAGTAATGGAGCGATGATTCCAATTAATAAGCCAGTTATAAATGTATATCGTAAAAATTCATAGTTTAAAAAGTCAGCTAGCATAATATTCCTCCATTACGAATGATGGACAATCGTTGTGACTGGATGTCCATAAAATAAAGATAGGTCTTTATCGGAAAGGGAACAATATTCTTCAGGATTTCCATGGAAATGCAGTGTCTTATTCAAACAGACAACATCTGTCGCATATTCCGTCATAATCTCAGTGTCATGGGTGACTAAAAGAATCGTTATCTCTTGTTCCTCATTCAATTTGTGTAGTAACTCATAGAATCGTTTCACATTTTCCTGGTCAACTCCAACAGTTGGCTCATCGAGAATCAATAATTCCGGCTCACTTACAAGTGCCCTAGCGATGAATACCCGCTGTTGTTGTCCGCCAGAAAGCTTTCCGATATTTTCATTGGCAAAACCACTCATATCGACCAATTCAAGTGCTCTTAGGATGTTTTGTTTATCTTGTTTATTTAAAAATTTAAAATAGCCAAGCTTTGCCGTAAGACCGGTTGAAACGACTTCAAAAACAGTTGCAGGGAAACCTGTATTAAAGCTATTTGCTTTTTGCGAAACGAACCCGATTTTATTTCTTTCTTGAAACTTTTCCAGTGGTACGCCGAATAAAGTTACATTTCCTTCATCTGGTTTAAGCAAGCCGAGAATCAGTTTGATCAGAGTGGTTTTTCCACCCCCGTTCGGACCAACTAGGCCCATAAACTTGCCCTTTGGAAGTTCAAAATTAATCCCATCGAGTATTGGTTTGTTTTGATAGGAAAAGCTGACATTATGCATCGTTATAATAGGTTCATTCATTGGAACACATCCTTTCAATTCATTGCTTCATCGAGAACTGCTAAATTATCTTTCATAATGGAGAGGTAATCCCGATTTTCTTTAATATCTTCATCGGTGAGTACTGCAAGATTATGGATAATTAACGGTTCAGCATTTATCTCTTGCTGAATCACTTCAGCAACTCGAGTTTTTACATTTTGTTCAAAAATAATATGATTGATGTTATTTTCTTTTACTACGTCAATGATTTCTACTAATTCTTTCTGGGATGGTTCATTTTCCGTGGAAAGCCCGTGGATGGAAATTTGTTCAATTCCGTAGCGTTCTTCCCAATAACCGAAAGCTGCATGGGTGACGAGTAATTTTTTAGTTGACTTTGTTGCAAGTAATTCTGTGAATTCATCATCTATTGCTTGAAGTTGTTCTTTTAAATGGGTAAAGTTTTCCGCAAACCGTTCTGCTTCATCCGGATATTGTTCACTTAACTCATCATGAATAATCTCAGCAATCTCAATCATGCGAATCGGATCGAGCCAAATATGCGGATCCTTGTCTCCGTGGTGATGATCATGATCTTCGTGAGCGTCATGGTCATCTTCTTGGGCTAAGAATAATTGTTCATGCTGACCGATTTCGATTAACTTCACATCTTCATTTTCTAAAGCGCTGGCAGCGGTACTTGCTAATGCTTCAAGCCCTGCGCCGATATAAATAAAAGCATCACCTTCCGCAATCTTTGCCAATTCCTTTGCCGCAGGTTCATACGTATGCTCATCCACACCAGGAGGATAAACGGTCTGTACTTCAACAAGATCACCAGCAATCTCCTCAACGATAAATTGTAACGGATATATTGTTGTATATATTGTCCCTTTTGATTGGTCGGTATCATTTGATGCCGTGTTACAACCGGCTAATAATAAAATAAATAATAAAAAGATAAAATTACGTTTCAATACTCTCAATGAACATCCTCCTGTACGATGAAATTCTTCCTATAATAATTCCTTATTAATATTCAACAATCATGGACCTGAAAGGTGAGCAGAGCTCTAATATAAGCGGAAGAGCAAGAATACTTATGCTGAATGATGGCAATCAGCTTATGAAATTCTTTTCTAATCATATCGTAACCGTTACGATTTGTAAATAATAATCATTTCGATTTAGAAAAAAATCAACATCTCTGTTGCGAAATATCAGAAAGTATTTTATACTAAAAGCAGGTTAAGAGATTGTTCTCTTATTTTTTTAAAGAATAATGAATGAGCATTCATTCAAAGATATGGATTGGGGGATAAAACATGAAACGGTCAATCAAGCGAGCTGCTGTATTAGGCTCTGGAGTAATGGGGTCTGGAATCGCCGCACACTTAGCAAATAACGGCATTCCTGTACAAATGCTCGACATTGTACCATCTGAATTAACGGTGCAAGAGGAAAAACAAGGATTGTCGCTAGAAGACAAAAGAGTGCGTAATCGGATAGCCGAGAAAAGTAAACAGGCATTATTAAAGCAAAAGCCATCACCCATTACATCGAAGGCAAGTCTTGATTTGATTGAAATTGGGAACTTTGAAGATGATATGGAACGCTTAGAGGAAGCCGATTGGATTATTGAAGTAGTGACAGAGAATCTCGAAATCAAGAAGCAAGTATTTGCAAATGTGGATAAACACCGGAAGAAGGGCAGTATTGTTAGTTCCAACACATCAGGAATATCTGTAGAAGCGATGATTGAAGACTGTAGTGAGGATATGAAGAAACATTTCCTAGGAACACATTTCTTTAATCCACCGCGTTACTTAAAATTGTTGGAAGTAATTCCGACCTCACATACCGATCCAGATGTACTTGAGTCCATGAAAGTATTCGGTGAGAATGTTCTTGGTAAAGGGGTTGTAGAAGCGAAGGACACGCCAAACTTTATAGCAAACCGAATTGGGACATATGGGCTTCTTATCACACTAAGGGAAATGCTTGAACAAGGATTTAGTGTTGGGGAAGTTGATTCGGTTACTGGTCCACTTATCGGTAGACCGAAGAGTGCCACGTTCCGTACATTGGATGTAGTCGGCCTTGATACATTTCTGCACGTCGCACGAAACGTCTATGACAAAGTGGAAGGAAAAGAAAAGGAAGTATTTGATCCGCCGCCATTTATGCAGAAAATGGTTGAAAATGGTTGGCTCGGTTCTAAATCTGGAAAGGGATTTTACGAGAAAAAAGCTGGAGTCATTTATGAAATTGATCCGGATACACTTGAATTTGGTGAACGAAAGAAATTACAAACACCAGCAATCGAAATGGCAAAGCAAGCAAAAGGATCTCGAGCCAAAATGAAAGCGCTTCTATCAATGCCTGATGATCCAGCAGCTAAGCTCGTTTGGTCTTTATTAAAACCGGTCCTTATTTATTCCGCCGAACTGGTCGGTGAAATTGCCGATGATATTACGGCTATTGACCAAGCGATGAAATGGGGATTTGGTTGGGATATCGGACCATTTGAGACATGGGATGCGATTGGTTTAAAACAAGCAACCAAGCGGATGCAACGTGAAGGGGAAACAGTACCAAGCTGGGTGCTAGCGTTAATTGAAAAAGGACATGAATCTTTTTATAAACAAGCAGACGGAGAAATAACTTATTATAATGGCAATGAATTTGAAGAGCTTAAGACAAATCCGAAAGAAGTGAATCTAAGACTCTTTAAGAATGAATCAAATGTAATCAAGAAAAATACTGGTGCAAGTTTAATAGATTTAGATGATGGTGTTCTATTACTTGAATTCCATTCACCAAATAATGCGATTGGCCTCGATATTATGCAAATGGTGAACACAGCAATCGAGGAAGCTGAAACTAACTATGAGGGGCTTGTTATTGGAAACCAAGGTAAAAACTTCTGTGTAGGTGCTAATCTCGCATTAATGTTAATGGAAGCACAGGATGATAATTTCTATGAACTTGATATGGTCATCCGTATGTTTCAAAATATGACGACAAACATTAAATATGCAAATAAACCAGTAGTCGTCGCTCCGTTTAATATGGCGCTTGGAGGCGGGGCAGAAGTGTCGCTACCTGCAGCAGCAATTCAAGCGTCACCGGAAACATATATGGGACTTGTCGAAGTTGGTGTCGGTCTTATACCTGGTGGGGGCGGCACGAAAGAACTTTATCTAAAACAACTTCGCAATATGCCAAAGGGGATCGATTTTGACTTATCGAAGGTCGCGAATGATGTCTTTGAAAAAGTGGCAACGGCGAAAGTATCAACTTCCGCAAAAGAAGCACAAGAGCTAGGATTTCTAGACCAAAAAGATGCGATCAGTGCGAATCCAGATCATTTAATTTACGATGCCAAACAAAAAGTACTTGCACTGGCTCATGCAGGTTACCGGGCACCTGCAAAAGAAAAAATTCCGGTCGTTGGAAATGCAGGCTATGCGGCAATGCTGCTCGGGGCAAAAAATCTCCAGATGAGCGGTTATGCATCTGAACATGATGTAAAGATTGCCGAAAAGCTAGCCTATGTCTTATCCGGTGGAAGAATTAAAGAAGGTTCGCTTATTGATGAGCAGACAATGCTCGATTTCGAGCGAGAAGCATTCTTAAGTCTAATCGGTGAACCGAAAACACAAGCCCGGATGCAACACATGTTAATGAAAGGTAAACCATTACGCAACTAAGGATTAAGGGGGAGAAAATGTGAAGGAAGCAGTTATCGTTGCAGGAGCAAGGACTCCGGTCGGTAAGGCGATTAAAGGTAGTTTACGAGACGCAAGACCGGATGATTTAGCTGCACTGACAATCAAAGAAACATTGAAAAGGGCAGGCGACTATACCGGAAATATTGATGACGTCATCATCGGTTGTGCGATGCCGGAAGCAGAGCAAGGGATGAATATGGCAAGAAATATTGCGGGGCTTGCCGGTCTTCCGAAAGAAGTTCCGGGAATTACAATTAATCGCTATTGTTCTTCCGGGCTGCAAGCAATCGCCTATGGTGCTGAACGTATTATGGTTGGCGCGAGTGATACGATTATTGCTGGTGGGGCAGAGTCGATGAGCTTAATTCCGATGGGCGGACATGTCATTAAACCAAACCCGAAACTCGTAGAAGATGCGGTTGGCTATTATATGGGCATGGGACATACGGCAGAAGAAGTGGCGAATCGTTTCAATATATCCCGAGCAGATCAAGATGCCTTCGCAGCACAAAGTCATGAGCGGGCAGCCAAAGCAATTGAAGAAGGTAAATTCGCTGATGAAATTGTCTCGGTGGAAGTCACAGAACGTGTTATCGGTAAGGATAATAAGGTTGTAGAACAGACAAAACAATTTGCAATGGATGAAGGGGTACGCGCAGATACAAATACAGAAGTCCTTGCTAAACTGAGACCTGCATTTCATATAAAGGGATCTGTAACAGCTGGAAACTCCTCGCAAATGAGCGATGGGGCAGGTACCGTCCTATTAATGGAGCGCGAGAAAGCCCAAGCAGAAGGATTAACCCCCTTATTAAAATTCCGTTCCTATGCTGTAGCTGGAGTGGAACCGGAAATTATGGGAGTAGGTCCTGTGAAGGCGATACCAAAGGCACTGGAAATTGCCGGTCTTGAGTTATCGGATATTGGATTGATCGAGCTGAATGAAGCGTTCGCATCCCAATCGTTACGAGTTATTGAAGCGCTTGACTTAGATACTTCTATTGTGAATGTAAACGGTGGAGCGATTGCACTCGGACACCCGCTAGGAATGACGGGAACGAAGCTGACGCTAACTTTAGCCCATGAGATGCGCCGCAGAAATGTTCAATTTGGAATTGTAACGATGTGTGTTGGCGGTGGAATGGGAGCAGCAGGAGTATTTGAGCTAATTTAATCTTTACAACTAACTTTTAATAAAAGGAGAAGATCAATTATGAGCGAAACAAAAGACAAACTTTTTAAAGGAGGAGCCTTCCTCATTGAAGAATTAACCGGTGAGGACATTATCACTCCTGAGGACTTAACAGATGAGCATAAAATGATTGCGAAAACAACAGAGGAATATGTTAACAATGAAGTCGTCCCGCTTATCGACAAGTTAGAAAACCACGAATTCGAACATTCCGTAGAATTATTGAAAAAGGCGGGAGAGCTAGGTCTGCTCGGTGCAGATGTTCCGGAGGCTTACGGTGGGCTTGGTCTGGATAAGATTAGCTCATCCTTGATTACAGAGAAAATGGCACCAGCGGGAGGATTTTCCATTACTCATGGAGCCCATGTCGGTATCGGCTCGCTGCCAATTGTGTTTTTCGGGAATAAAGAACAGAAGGAGAAGTATTTGCCGAAGCTTGCGACGGGCGAGCTAATCGCTGCCTATGCCCTGACAGAACCTGGCTCCGGTTCAGACGCTCTCGGGGCAAAAGCGACTGCTAAGCTGAATGAGGCAGGAACCCATTATATTTTGAATGGGGAAAAGCAGTGGATCACGAACTCCGCGTTCGCAGATGTATTTGTCGTCTATGCAAAAATTGATGGTGAACATTTCTCTGCGTTCATTGTAGAACGCGATTATCCAGGTGTGTCCACTGGTTTGGAAGAGAAAAAGATGGGGATTAAGAGTTCATCAACCCGGACACTGATTTTGGAAGATGCAGAAGTACCGGTAGAAAATCTCCTAGGTGAAAAAGGTAGAGGACATATTATTGCCTTTAATATTTTAAACGTTGGACGTTACAAACTAGCCGTCGGTGGTGTCGGTGGTTCGAAACGGGCATTTGAACTAGCGGCAAAATATGTGAATGAACGGAAACAATTCAGTGTACCAATTTCAAGCTTCTCCCTAACCCAATCTAAGCTTGCTACGATGGCGAGTGAAATCTATGCAAATGAGAGTGCGGTTTATCGTACAGTTGGATTGTTCGAGCAGCGGATGGGTGCTTTGTCTGATGAAGAACTTGAGGACGGTCGGGAAATTGCCCGGGCAATTGCTGAGTACCAAATCGAATGCTCGATTACGAAATATATGGCGACAGAATTACTTGACCGCACCGCTGACGAAGCGGTTCAGCTGCATGGTGGGTATGGGTTCATGGAGGAATATGAAGTAGAAAGAATCTACCGGGATTCCAGGATCAACCGGATATTTGAAGGTACGAATGAAATCAACCGACTGCTCGTTCCGGGAACATTGCTGAAAAAGGCAATGAAAGGGGAACTGCCATTATTACAGAAAGCCCAAGGACTTCAGGAAGAGCTTATGATGATGATGCCTGAAGAAGTTGGCACAGAACCACTTGATCAGGAAAAGCATTTAGTGCGTAATGCAAAGAAAATTGTTCTCTTAGGTGCAGGTTTGGCGGCACAGAAATACATGCAGAAACTTGAGAATGAGCAAGAAATTCTCGTCCACTTGGCCAATATGGTTGGAGATGTCTTTAATATGGAATCAGCCCTCCTCCGTACTGAAAAAGCGATTCATCAGACGGGAGAGGAGAAGAATGAGCTGAAACTGCTTTATACACAAGTATATGTACAGGAAGCATTCAATCGGATTGAGGCAGCGGCAAAAGAGATCTTAATTGCGGTGGAAGATGGAGATACTCTACGGATGATGCTCTCTTCCTTACGTAAATTGACCCGTCATGAACCGACGAATGTTATTGCGAAGAAACGGGAAATCGCCAAATCACTCATCGAAAGTGAAAAATATATCGTATAATTTCAGTTCGTCCGGAGTATAGAATATGCTCCGGACGATTTTTTTTAAACCATACGAGCTCTGTAGCAAATACATGTGTCAACAAACCTTCTATGTTAAAATAGTGGTAATTACATAAAGGAGCTGGTTTTTAAAATGAGTATGACTTTTTACTGGTATCCAAAATGCGGCACGTGCAGAAATGCGAAGAAGTGGTTGGAAGCGAACGATATCGACTTTGAGGCAGTCCATATCGTTGAGGATACACCATCTAAGGATAAGATTTTACAATTAATTGAAAAAAGTGGTCTAGAACCGAAGAAGTTCTTTAATACGAGCGGTAAAAAATATCGCGAATTGAATATGAAAGAGAAGATTAAAGATGCTTCAGTTGAAGAAATGGCAGAATACCTAGCTTCTGACGGCATGTTGATAAAACGGCCGATAGCAGCGATGGGAGACAAAATCACTGTTGGTTTTAAAGAAGACGAATACGAATCAACTTGGAATTAGTACAGAAGGTAAAGAGAAAATGTGATGTACAGTAGATTTTCTAATCTATCCATTGTATAGTTGGAGTAGAAGAAACGGAAAGGATGATAACCGATGAATTTACCAGAGGACTTACGTTATACGAAAGAGCACGAGTGGATTAAGAAAGAGAGCGACAATAAAGTGCGCATCGGAATTACTGATTTCGCTCAAGATGAACTTGGAGATATCGTGTTTGTCGAACTTCCGGAAGAGGGCGACACAGTCGAAGCGGACGATTCATTTGGCAGTGTAGAATCGGTAAAAACAGTTTCCGAGCTATATGCACCAGTCAAAGGGACAATAGTTGAAATCAATGAAGAATTGGAAGACAGCCCAGAACTTGTCAACGAATCTCCATATGAACAGGCTTGGATGATCGTTGTAGAACTAGAGGACGCAAGCGAATGGGATAATTTACTGACAGCTGAAGAATACAAAGCAATCATAGAAGAATAATACTAAAGCAAGACAAAAAAGGAGGGGGACTAACTATACAATAAAACAGTATAGTCAGCCTCCTTTCTTTCATATGCTATAATAGGTGGATGATTTGATCGGATAAGGAGTGGCAGGGTATGATAGCGCACGAAACCGAAAAAGTTATTATTGTGGAGGGGTTGACAGATAAACGTAAGATAGAAGAAATTCTAAGCGAAGAAGTCACGATTATTTGTACAAACGGCTCACTAAGCGTCCATTGGTTTGATGAGCTGTTAGAAACATATAACTTAGATGAAAATGATGTCTACATCTTTGTCGATGAAGATAAAAATGGCTTGAAACTACGAAAACAACTGGCACGGGAACTCCCTCATGCCGACCATATTTATATTAGCAGGGATTACCGTGAAGTCGCAACTACCCCTTATAAAATCCTTGCCTCCTTACTCGTTGCAAAACATTTTTCAGTACGACCAACATTTTTATATTAGTCAGGTGAGTCTATGCAGAAAGTAATATCAAAACAGCTAAAGAAAGATTCTTACTTATTATATATTTATTCGCCATTTTGTGGCACATGCCATATCGCTAGGACGATACTTGAAAAAATTGAAGACATTCATGGCGAAGAAATATTTTATGAAATGAATGCCAATTTTGAAGAAGCTTTCTTACACGAACATAAAATAGAGAACGTGCCTTGTTTATTAATTAAGGAGAATAATGAAGTAAAGGAGAAAGTGTATACTTTCTATTCTACCGGTAATATTTATCGTTATCTTTTCGAATATAAGCCTGAGCTCTTCGCTGGGGAAAGCTATTGACAGCATAACTCAACTCATGCTATGATTTCTTTATGTTAATTGAATAGGTATGCTCTTATCGAGAGCGGTGGAGGGACTGGCCCTGTGAAACCGCGGCAACCTTCAAAGTCGTTTGAAAGGTGCCAATTCCTGCTAATATCTTGATAGATAAGAGAACAAGAAATGCAACTATAGGTAAAAGCGTCTTTCTGTTCTCGAATAGAAAGACGCTTTTTTGATTTATTTGGAAGGAGATAGTACGTTGATTTCCATTAAAGGTTTAAGGAAGCAATACGTTACAAAAGAAAGGCAAATCATTGCAGTTGATGATTTGGATCTGGATATAAAAGAAGGAGAAATATTTGGCGTTATTGGTTATAGTGGTGCTGGTAAAAGTACCTTCATCCGCTTGCTCAATCGGTTGGAGGAGCCATCAGGTGGATCAGTAACAATAGGTGATAAAGACATAACACGTTTGAAGAAAAATGATCTCCGCATTGCACGCCAAGATATTGGAATGGTGTTTCAACATTTTAATTTACTATGGTCGCGGACTGTGGCAGAGAACATTGCATTCCCGCTTGAAATTGCTGGAGTGAGCAAAACGGAGCGTAAACAGCGGGTTCAAGAATTGATCGACTTGGTCGGTTTAACTGGTCGGGAAGATGCTTATCCATCTGAATTAAGTGGTGGACAAAAACAGCGTGTCGGTATTGCTAGATCACTGGCGAACAAACCGAAACTATTACTTTGTGATGAAGCGACATCTGCTCTTGACCCGGAAACGACAACATCTATTTTGGATCTACTCGTTGACATCAATGAAAAGATGGGACTCACAATTATTCTGATTACCCACGAAATGCAGGTCATCCGGAAAATTTGCCACCGGGTTGCTGTTATGGAAGAGGGAAAAGTAGTGGAAATGGGAGATGTCCTCGATGTTTTCCTTCATCCGAAACAACAAATAACAAAGAAATTTGTTAGCCAGGTGATGGGAAATGCAGAGGAAGAGGATGCGATCCCAAGTATGCTGCAAGATAATCCAGAAGGAAAGCTCATCAAACTGCAATTTATCGGAGAATCAGCAAACAAAGCTTTAATCAGTCAGCTTGCGAAACAGTTTGCCATCGATATCAATATTATCCAAGGCAAGATTACGAATACGAAGACCGGAAGTTACGGAACATTGTTTGTTCAAATTACTGGTGAGGATGCGGAAATTGACCGTGCTATTCTCTATGTTCAAACGAAAACCTCCGTGGAATTGGAGGTCATCCTAAATGTTTGAAAATGTGAATATGGACGAGCTGTTAACAGCGACTAATGAAACTTTTTATATGACAATTATTTCGCTATTAGGCACCTTGGTCATCGGAATACTTCTTGGATTATTACTATTTCTTACAGCAAGAGGCGGTATTTGGGAAAATAAAGTCATTAATGCAATAACCGCATCTGTTGTCAACGTATTCCGTTCGATTCCGTTTATAATATTGATTCTGTTATTATTTCCATTTACAAATTTCCTTATTGGGACGATTCGAGGACCAAGTGCTGCGCTACCAGCGCTAATTATCGGCAGCGCGCCATTTTACGCTCGGCTTGTGGAGATTGCGTTCCGGGAAGTTGATAAAGGTGTCATTGAAGCTGCAAAATCAATCGGTGCGAAGACGAGTACGATTATATTTAAAGTATTGATACCTGAATCCTTACCAGCTCTCGTATCAGGGCTGACCGTTACAGCTATTGCACTTATCGGCTATACCGCGATGGCAGGAATAATTGGGGCAGGCGGTCTTGGAGATTATGCTTATTTCTATGGTTTCCAGCGCCGGAACTTTGATCTTGTGTTTATTTGTACGATAATAATTTTGATCATTGTATTTATTATTCAATTTATTGGAGATTTCATTACCAATAAAATAGATAAAAGATAAAAAGGAGAGGAATAAAGATGAGAAAGTTTCTAGGATTAATTCTACTATCATTCATTCTGTTGCTGGCTGCATGTGGTACAAGTGGAGAAAAAGAAGATACCGCAAATGGTGCAGATGATGCAGATAACACCGCTGGAGAAGAAGCCACAGAACCGGTTGATATCGTTATTGGCGCATCAAGTACACCCCATGCCGAAATTTTAGAAGAAGCTAAGCCGTTGCTTGAAGAGGAAGGAATCAATATAACAATCGAGATGTATCAAGATTATGTATTACCGAATGAGGACTTGGAATCGGGTACGCTCGATGCGAACTTCTTCCAGCATATTCCGTTCCTCGATCAAACAATTGATGACACAGGGTATGATTTAGATTATATTGATGGAATCCATATTGAACCGATGGGTGTTTACTCGAAGAATATCACATCACTTGATGAGATTGAGGATGGTCAAGAGATTATCATCAGCCGTTCCATTCCTGACCATGGACGTATTCTTTCATTATTTGAGCAACAAGACTTGATTACATTGGATGAGAGTGCAGAGAAATCTACGGCAACAATTGATGATATTGTAGACAATCCATTGAATCTAACATTCTCACCAGATGTGGATCCATTGTTATTACCAGAAATGTACGAGTCGGAGCCGGATGCATTAGTTGCAATCAACACAAACTATGCCATCGATGCAGGCCTGAATCCGCTAGAAGATGCGTTATTCATTGAAGACGAGAATTCAGAGTATGTAAACGTCATCGCCGTCCGCAGTAAGGACAAAGACAATCCTGCGTTCCAAACATTAGTTGATGTTTTACAATCGGAAGAAATCCAAAACTTCATCTTAGAAAATTATGATGGGGCAGTTGTTCCGGTTGGCGGAAGCAATTAAAATTTGTGAAATCGGTAGTAAAAGGAAGCATAAGCTTAAATGTTTATGCTTCCTTTCTTTATATTACAGCATCGTTCATTTCCAGTTAAATACTCCACCCTATACGTTTATTTCTCCTTTGAGCAGGGTAGCGTTATTGTGTTAACCTTTTAATGTAGAAAACAAAGGAGTGGTTTATTATTAATTCGGTTAATAATGAGTATTATACGCAAGAAATGGAGAAGGCAATGAACGAATATCATAAAATGAGCATTGCCGAATACGAATCGAATTTAGCAAACCGAATGAAAGTAGAGCGGAAACGCGAACGGGAATATCAGGAATCAAAACAAATCATCGCTGAAATTGACAATCAGCTTGGATACTAAAAGAACAGAAGACGGGCCTACTTGGTCTGTCTTCTGCTCTTTTTAGCTCATACCTCATTCATCATACCGCGAATTGTAAAGCCGTCATTTTTAGACCATTCCGCGTAATAGATTTTACTGATTTCGGTATAGCCTAACTTCGCAAGTTCTGACTTTAGCCATGTTTCACTTTTTCCGATTTTTTCTAGTATTGTTCCTACTATTTTCCCTTCATCAATCACTAGATAGCTAAGGGCTGCTTCTTTTGGTTGGATGGAAAGCATTTCTGCTGTGACTGGTACGGATCGTTCATACTCTAACACACTCAGCTGTCCGCTTGGCTCGAGTATTCCATATTTCACTTCATTAATTGAGAAAATGCCTTGTTGCCTTAGCATTGTACGCAACTGTTCCGATTCAAGCTTATTCTTTTTCAAAGCTTTTATATCGAGTTCACCATCATGGATAATGACGGTAGGTTCTCCTTTTACTGCTTGCCTTGTTATATCGAATTTCTGAACGATCTTTTCAATACTGTAAATGAGAAGGGACCATAAGGCAATGGCTGCCAATACTTGCCAAACAGTGACTTTGTCATCATAAACCGATTCTTCGAGCAAGCCTCCGAGTACAAGGATATATACAAAATCAAATGGAGTAATTTGAGATAGTTCTTTCTTTCCTAACAAACGGACTACAATCAGTAATGCGAGTAAACCACAGATTATTTTTATTGTCATCGATGTCGCCATACTTGTTATTCACCTCTGCTTTATTTTTTTAATTGTAATACCCTTTATTGAACGAACTAATCTACTAAGTTGAATATATCGCTGCTTCCGTTTTCCACTTGGGTGACACGGGTAAGGAATACATATAAAGTGAAACTTCATTCAGTGGGGATCCTTACCGTTTCTTACCTCCCCACTGAATGTTAGTTGAATAGAATCAGGGATTTACAAATAACCAATAAAGGAGCATTCGAAAATGACGGCTGAAGTGGCAGTACTGAATAAACAAGGAATCGCAATGGCTGCAGACAGTGCAATAACAAGCGGTAGAGAAGGTGTACAAAAAGTATATAATACGGCCAATAAATTATTTTCATTATCGAAAGAACATTCAATTGGAATCATGATATATGGGGCTGGGTCCTTTATGGAAGTTCCTTGGGAAGTCATTATCAAAGCGTACCGGAATAATCTCGGGACAAAAAAGTTTCCGAATGTAAAAGATTATCTCCATGATTTCTTTTGCTTTTTGGATGAAGATGAACGGTTCAGAGATAAATATGTCGAAGAAATTATTGTGTATCGTATTTTTTCCGATAATCTAAAACGGATAGTCAAAGAAGTGGAAGAACGAATGGCAAGAAAAGAGCATATGGAGGAGGGGGTCTCGTCCGAGCGGGTTACCAACTGGCTTGGGGAAGCTACTCGTCAACTAATTAAATCCTATCAAAAAGAAGAAAATAATTTTATAGAGATGGAAGAAAATGCTTTTAAAGAACGCTTTGGTTCGGTAGTTATTGAAATAATCGATGAACTGATTAAATATGATGTTCCGGCAGAACTGACAGAGCAGTTTTACAAATTAGCTTTTGAAGCTGTTCGGAAGGACTATTTCAGCGTAGGGAGTACTGGATTTGTAATTGGCGGATATGGAGAAGAAGATATTTTTCCACGTCTATTAAATTATAGATTGGAAGGATTTATCTTTGGTCAACTGAAATATAAGAAATTAAAAGATAAAAAAATTAGTTATACGACGGATAAAGATGATGGTACAGCCACGATTACCGCATTTGCTCAAAGAGAAATGGTTGACTCCTTCATAAGCGGTATCGAACCGAATATGGAAGATCTTATATTTAATATCATTTCGGGTGTATTGAGAAATTATCCTGAAGAAATTCAAAAACGTCTATCACTCGATTTTACAAAAGAACAAGTTAAAGACTTGAAAGTAATGGGTAGAGAAATGTATGAGTCTATAGAAAGTGCTATTACAGAATACCAGGAAAGGAATTATATTGAACCCCTACTTGGTGTTGTCCGTTCCTTGCCAAAAGAAGAGCTGGCAGATATGGCGGAGGCCCTCGTCTCCTTGACGACATTTAAACGCCGAGTAACGAGAGCGACCGAATCAGCAGGACCGCCAATTGACGTCGCGATTATTACAAAGGGAGACGGTTTCATCTGGATGAAACGGAAGAATTACGTTGATGAGGAAATAAATGCCTATTTATAGCATTGGAAAGGAGAGAGTGACATGCTGCCTAAGGATAATGATTCAAAGAAGAATGCTTATTTTCAGCTGCCGCCGGAGGACCGGATGGAGTTTGAACTAGAGGATAAAGAGAAAAAAGAAAAAGAAATTGCCGTCGAAAAGGTCTACGATAAGTTGAAGAAAAATAAATAGATGTTACAAATGTTACAAGTGGAAAACAACTCTATTAAATGTCGTTTGTTGGGTTTAACTTTAATAAAATGTGGAATCTAAAGTAATGTACGAGCAAGAATTATCATCATGAAAGGAGTTTTTACAAATGGTTAAAAACAACAATAATGGTAAGATGTCTCGTGAGCAAGCAGGAAGAAAAGGTGGTAAAGTAACTTCAAGAAACCACGACCAAGATTTCTATGAAGAAATTGGTCAAAAGGGTGGCGAGGCTACTTCACAGAACCATGATCAGGAATTTTATGAAGAGATCGGTCAAAAAGGCGGGGAAGCTACAGCGCAAAATCATGACCGCGAATTCTATGAAGAAATTGGTCAAAAAGGTGGCGAGGCAACTGCACGGAACCACGACCGGGAATTCTATGAAGAGATCGGTCAAAAGGGAGGAGAAGCTACTTCCCGAAACCACGATCAGGAATTCTATGAAGAAATTGGTCAAAAGGGTGGCGAGGCAACTGCACGGAACCATGACCAAGACTTTTATGAAGATATTGGTGAAAAAGGTGGAAAATCTCGAACACGAGAGCGCCGAAACAATAATAACAACAAATAATTTAAATTATTTACACTCCACTTAAGGTGAAAAAGCGCAGCAGTCCATTCGGTACTGTCTGCGCTTTTAACATGTTTTACATAACTTACGAACGATATCTTCTGGGGGCAGCAAGCTACTTTAGAGGGCGCAACAGTGTAGGGATAGCAACATCATGTTGTAAAGTTGCTAAGCTTACCTTAAGAAGTGTATTGTTGGTGAAAAGCTTCTACTTAATCCAAAAGAACCCCACGGCTTTAACCACAGGGGTTGTCAGTTAAATGAGAACGAGATATAGTGTATACTAGATATATATTATAGAAGAAACGGGATGATCAGTTATCATGCTGTTTTTCTTATGTATAAACAAAGAGGATTGGAGGGGTAACTTTCGGCGAGAAAATAAAAAGGGCGATAATGGCGAACGCTTCTGTCCGTTGGATTTAAGCGCTTATATACAATCTTATTGCAAATAGACCGAATGGGTTGATAATTAATTTGAAATGCTTTAAGATTGTAATGAGAATAGATTGAGAATGAATATCAAGTTCATCTCGGAAAACTAGAATAAGCATTTGGAGGTATTGATTATGTCAGGATCAGTTTTAGAAATCAAAAATCTTCATGTTTCCATTGAGGATAAACAAATATTAAAAGGTGTAGACCTTACAATTAAGGGCGGGGAATTCCATGCAATCATGGGACCGAACGGAACAGGTAAATCTACATTAGCATCAGCAATTATGGGGCATCCCCTTTATGAAATAACAGAAGGAAGCATTACGTTTAATGGTGAAGACGTATTAGAAATGGAAGTAGATGAGCGCGCAAGAGCAGGTCTTTTCCTAGCAATGCAATATCCAAGTGAAATCAGCGGTGTAACAACTTCTGACTTTTTACGCAGTGCAATTAATGCAAAACGTGAAGAAGGCGATGAGATTCCATTAATGGAATTCATTAAAGAACTTGATGAAACACTTGATTTCCTTGAAATTGATAAGAGCATGGCTACACGTTACTTGAACGAAGGATTCTCTGGTGGGGAGAAGAAACGTAACGAAATCCTTCAATTAATGCTACTAAAACCGGAAATCGGTATTTTAGATGAAATTGACTCAGGACTTGACATCGACGCGTTAAAAATAGTTTCTAAAGGTATTAACAAACTACGTGATGAGAACTTCGGAACATTAATCATTACTCACTACCAACGTTTATTAAACTACATCACACCGGATTATGTACATGTCATGATGCAAGGCCGTGTCGTAAAATCTGGTGGTCCAGAGTTAGCTAAGCGTCTAGAAGCGGAAGGCTACGAATGGATTAAAGAAGAGTTAGGTATCGAAGACGAAACAATCGAACAAAATGCATAAACGTTAGGAGGAGTATCATGACTGTGGAAACAAAACTGTCATTTGATAAGGCTTATGTTGAACAGTTTTCAAAGAAAAGAAATGAGCCAGAGTGGATGCAGAAATTCCGCCTGGATGCGATAGAGCAGGCTGAAAGCTTGGAAATGCCAAAGCCTGATAAAACAACAATTAGAAATTGGAACTTTACAGAGTTCAATCATGATTTCAAAACTGGTGAATCAGTATCTTCCATTCAAGACCTTCCGGAAGAATTACGTGATTTCTTTGATGAAAAGCAAGCACCGGAAAACTTGATCATTCAGCGTAATCATTCTGTTGCTTACGCTGCATTGAATAATGAATTAAAAGAAAAAGGTGTCATCTTCACAGACATCCATACTGCTATCCGTGAACATGCGGATCTCGTTCAAAAGTATTTCATGACGGAAGATGGTGTTGCTGTTAGCGAGCATAAGCTGACTGCACTTCATGCCGCCCTTGTTAATGGTGGTGTATTCCTTTATATACCTGAAAACTTGCAAATTGAAACACCAATTCAATCCATTTTCTGGCAAGAAGACCCAGAAATCACACTCGTGAACCATGTACTTGTTGTTGTGGATAAAAACAGTTCCATCACATATGTGGAAAACTATCTTTCCCATAATGAAGAATATGAAACGGTTGCCAACATCGTAACGGAAGTATATGCACTCGACGGTGCTAAAGTTGCATACGGCGCAGTTGATAACTTTGCAGCTGCAACTACAACATATGTGAACCGCCGTGGTATCGCAAGCCGTGACGCAACAATTGATTGGGCATTAGGACAAATGAACGACGGAAATACCGTTTCAGAAAACGTCACTCGCCTAGTCGGTGATAACTCCACTTCCCAAGCGAAAGCTGTATCGGTTGGCCGTGGAAAACAGACACAAAACTTTACTTCTGTTATGCACCATGACGGAAAAGCTTCCGATGGTTTCATTTTACAACGTGGTGTAATGACGGAAGGTTCTACAGCAATCCTTAACGCGATTGGTAAGATTGAGCATGGTGGAACGAAAGCAAACTCTGAACAGGAGTCTCGCGTACTTATGTTAAGTGAAAAAGCTCGAGGTGACGCTAACCCTATTTTGCTTATCGATGAGGATGACGTTACAGCAGGACACGCAGCTTCAGTAGGTCGTGTTGATCCATTGCAAGTATACTACTTGAAGAGCCGTGGGTTGACTGAAGAGGAAGCGCAACGTCTGTTAATTCATGGATTCCTTGATCCTGTTGTTTCCCAGCTTCCGATTGAATCTGTGAAAAAACAATTAACACAAGTGATCGAAAGGAAAATCAACTAATGGACGTAAGAGCCATTAAAGAACAGTTTCCGATTCTGGGTCAAGAGGTGAATGGACACCCGCTCGTATACCTGGATTCCTCAGCTACTTCACAGAAGCCCGTTTCTGTGATAGAAGCTGTGGCCAAGTACTACCGGGAGACGAACTCCAACGTTCACCGCGGCGTGCATACTCTAGGAACACGTGCTACCGATCAGTACGAAGGAGCACGTGAAAAGGTCAGAGCTTTCATTAATGCTAAAAGTACTGCCGAAGTTATTTTTACCCGTGGAACTACAACCGCTATTAACACAATAGCTTGGAGCTATGCGCGTGCCAATTTAAAGGAAGGCGATGAAATTGTTATCACGCCGATGGAGCATCATAGTAACATTATTCCTTGGCAACAGGCAGCTAAAGCTACTGGTGCAACTTTGAAATATATTCCGTTACAAGAGGACGGCACCGTGTCACTGGAAGACGCTCGGGAAACAATTACTCCAAACACAAAAGTTGTCGCTATCGCTCATGTTTCGAATGTTCTTGGAACAATCAATCCGATCAAAGAGATTACAAAGATTGCACATGAAAATAATGCAGTTATTGTCGTTGACGGAGCCCAGGGTGCGCCACATATGCAAGTGGATGTACAAGATCTCGATGTAGATTTTTATGCATTTTCTGGGCATAAAATGTGCGCCCCAACTGGAATTGGTGTATTATATGGGAAACGCGAACTTCTAGTGAACATGGAACCGGTAGAATTCGGTGGGGAAATGATTGATTTCGTTAACCTTTATGATTCTACTTGGAAAGAACTGCCATGGAAATTCGAAGCTGGTACTCCAATCATTGCTGGTGCAATTGGTCTCGGAGCCGCAATCGATTTTCTAAATGAAGTTGGTTTAGATAATATTTTAGAACATGAGAAAAAATTGGCGGCATACGCAATAGATAAGCTGCGTGAAGTGAATGGGATTACAATTTATGGTCCAAAAGAGCGTGCTGCCCTTGTAACCTTTAATTTAGGAGAGGTTCATCCGCATGATACGGCAACCGTACTCGATGCGGAAGGAATTGCAGTTCGTGCAGGTCACCACTGCGCACAGCCGCTGATGAAATGGTTAGACGTTACGGCAACAGCTAGAGCAAGTTTCTATCTGTATAATACAGAGGAAGATGTAGACCGTCTCGCCTTAGGACTGTTAAAAGCGAAGGAGTATTTTGGTGATGTCTTATAATTTAGATACGCTTTACAGACAAGTAATCATGGATCACTATAAAAATCCGAAGAACCGCGGATTAATTGAGGGTGATTCTCTTACCGTTGATATGAACAATCCTACTTGTGGAGACCGGATTGAACTGCAACTGCAGCTTGAAGATGGCATTGTAAAAGATGCCCGCTTTGAAGGAGAAGGCTGCTCCATCAGCATGTCATCCGCATCGATGATGACCCAGGCAATTAAAGGGAAAAAGGTTGACGAAGCACTTGCGATGTCTGAACTTTTCTCTGATATGATGCTTGGAAAAGAAATCGATACTGATGGCTTTGAATTAGGGGATATTCAAGCCCTTCAAGGTGTATCCAAATTCCCGGCCCGGATTAAATGTGCAACATTGGCCTGGAAAGCTCTTGAAAAAGGTGTCCATGAACAGGGATAAGGTGTTTTGAAATATCTGAAGGAGGGTTACAACTATGGCTAGGAATATGCCTGAAATAGGAGATTATAGATATGGTTTCCGTGACAAAGACGTATCGGTTTTCCGTACGGAGAGAGGATTAACTCGAAAAGTCGTTGAGGAAATCTCCAAAATGAAAGAAGAACCACAATGGATGCTAGATTACCGCTTGAAAGCGTTGGAGCATTTCTATGCACGTCCAATGCCGCAATGGGGCGGTGACTTATCAGGACTTGATTTTGATGAGATCATCTATTATGTAAAACCATCGGAGAAACAAGGTAGAACTTGGGATGAGGTTCCAGCAGAAATTAAACAGACATTTGACAGACTTGGAATTCCTGAAGCAGAGCAGAAGTATCTTGCTGGTGTATCTGCTCAGTATGAGTCTGAAGTAGTTTATCAGAGTCTGAAGGAAGATCTTCAAGAATTAGGAATCATTTTCACAGATACAGATACTGCTTTGCAGGAGAATGAAGAATTATTTAAAGAGTATTTCGGTACAGTAGTGCCATACTCCGATAACAAGTTTGCCGCTCTGAACTCTGCAGTATGGTCCGGCGGTTCCTTCATTTATGTTCCAAAAGGAGTCAAAAGCTCAACGCCGTTGCAAGCATATTTCCGTATTAACACGGAAAATATGGGACAGTTTGAACGTACGCTAATCATTGTTGATGAAGATGCATCTGTTCACTATGTGGAAGGATGTACAGCACCAACTTATTCATCAGCATCCTTGCATAGTGCAGTAGTTGAAATCATCGTTAAGAAAGATGCATACTGTCGTTATACTACAATCCAGAACTGGTCCAGCAACGTTTATAACCTTGTTACGAAACGTGCAACTGTAGATGCGAACGGAACAATGGAATGGATTGATGGTAACTTAGGATCGAAATTAACGATGAAATATCCTTCTATTCTCTTGAAAGGTGAAGGAGCAAGAGGTAATACACTATCGATTGCGCTAGCTGGTAAAGGACAATTACAGCATGCTGGTGCAAAAATGCATCACTTAGCAACGAATACATCTTCAACGATTGTATCGAAGTCCATTTCCCGTAATGGTGGTAAAGTTTCTTATCTTGGACTTGTTCACTTCGGACGTAAAGCGGACGGAGCACGTGCGAATATCGAGTGCGATACATTGATTATGGACAATGAGTCTACATCTGACACAATTCCATACAATGAAATCTTAAATGACAATATCTCACTTGAGCATGAAGCGAAAGTATCCAAAGTTTCCGAAGAACAATTATTCTATTTAATGAGTCGTGGCTTAGATGAATTCGAAGCAACAGAAATGATTGTTATGGGCTTCATCGAACCATTCACAAAAGAACTTCCAATGGAATATGCAGTTGAAATGAATAGACTGATCAAATTCGAAATGGAAGGCTCTATCGGATAATTTTAAATAAAACATCCCCGTCACAGATATGTGGCGGGTTTTTTGTGCGTTTGGCAGCACATCGAACTAATCGCTGATAGCCTCTAACACGTCGTTGTGGCGAAAGTGTCTAGCTGAAAAGCAGCAGTGCGTGGTCGTGGGGCAATGTCGGAGGGTTTGAAGGGACAGGCGACATCAAACCCAAACCCATGCTGGTAGAAGCGGATAACCTTGCACAAGAAGGGAATATCCCATAATGGATACGGATTCCATTAGTTATGAAGGCTGGTTTCGGGGGAAAGTTCGGTGGCATGACCCGAGGAGGTCTTACTGTCTCTACTCCGTGGTAAACCTTAGGTAAGTCTGTGATGGACAAGCCAAGCTTATGGATAGTAAGAAGTAGAGCAGGGAATAGTAATGAAAAGGCCCACTGGAAAAGTTGCAAAAGTGAGTGACTCCGTATGATAAGTAGAAAATGGTGTGCTTACTCTATTGTTGTACGGGAAATTATAAATAAAAAGATGATAATAACTTGAGTTACTTGTAATGGCATGTTCTGAATAAGCTTTTTTTGTACTGTACCCGCTAAAATTGTGGAGTTTTTCAAGTAAATAGTGTATTTTAGTATGATGGAGAATGTCGAAGGAAATTACACTATTAGGATGATGATTAAGTTATGAAGAATATATGGGATATTTTTAAAACAGATTTAAATAATATACGGAAGAAACGTGCTGCAATCATCGTGATTGTAGCTCTAATGATTTTACCTTCCATGTATGCGTGGTTCAACATTTTACCTTCGTGGGATCCATATGCCAACACGGAGAATGTTGCGGTAGCAGTTGTGAACCTGGATGAGGGCGCGGAGGTAGAAGGAGAAACGGTCAATGTCGGGGATGAGGTTGTTACAAACTTAAAGGATAATAAGAAGCTAGGCTGGCAATTTGTTGATGAAAAGGAAGCGAAAGAAGGTCTTGAAAAAGCGGATTATTATGCGTCTATTACGATTCCGTCTAATTTCTCCGAGAAATTAACGAGCGTTCTGGATGATAAACCCGAAAAGCCTGTATTGGATTATTATATTAATGAGAAAGTGAACGCCATTGCTCCGAAAATTACGAATGCAGGGGCAACTGGTATTGTGGAAAGTGTCCATCAAGGATTTATTAAAGTTGCCAATGAAGCGATTTTTACAGCATTCAATGAAGCCGGAATTGAACTGGAAGCGAACAAAGAAAGCATTGAACGCTTAAGGGATGCCATCTATCAGTTAGAAGAAGACATGCCTGAAATTGAGCGACTTTTAGGTGTTGCGGGAGATGATTTAGACAAAGCGGAAGATGCGAGCGAAAAAGCGCATGAAGGTGTTAAGAAAGCAGAAGAAGTGAGTGTACAAGTTCAGGCACTTAGTGAAAGAGCTAAGGAGATTCTTAATGAAACTGATAAGTATGTAGACGAATATGTTCCCATTGTTAAAAATGATTTAACAACAGCACAAAAAGTTATCAAAGAAGTTCCAGGGGTAATTAGTCAAATATCCGAGAAAGAAGATTCTTTTGATGAAGTTGTAACAAAAATAGAAAATAGCACAGGAAAAATCGATCAAGGAATCGAAGTCCTGCAGTTATTGGAAGAAGCGTTGAAAAATGCGGATGAAGAAGCAACCAACGGCAACCAAATCGCCAATCTTGTTGCCCAATTAGAAGAAGACAATGAACGGCTCGAAAAAGCGAAACAAGATCTGCTGGCTACGATTGATGTCATCGAAAATGCACCAGATAACGGGGAAGATGCACCAAGTGAAGATGAGAAGTCTTTAGAGCAGTTAAAAGCGATGGTAGAAATTATCGAAGCTAGACAAGCAGCAATTCAGCATGCAATCGGGGCAAGTAAACAAGTTGAAGAATCTATTGCAGATGGTATTTTCCTTGACGGAGTTGATAAGGTTGCGGGTTATGAAGAAGATCTAAGACAATTCAAAGATGAAGTGCTTGCAAAAATTACTGCAGCTAAGGAAGGGAAAGCAAAACTAGCCGACGTATTAGATTATATAGAGGAACACGCTTTACGAATTAATACAACCATTAATGATTTATTAACATTTATCGATCAAGATTTAATGCCAACCTACAATAAAGAAATGAACACGGCCCGAAATGCAATTCATGAAGCAGATAAAAAAATAGAAAAAGTCACTTCCTACTTTCCGAAAGTAGAGGAAATTTTAAATAAAGTTGATGCAGGAATCGGTACAGGAAAAAAAGAGTTGGACAAAATTCAATCTGTTTTTCCTGAAGCGAAAGAGAAATTATTTAGTTTAGCGAAGAAAACGAGGGAATTAGAAGCTAAAGGAGATCTCGAAGAACTGATTGACTTTCTACGGAATGATCCGAACGCAAAGGAAGAATTCTTCGCAGATCCAATCATTCTTCAGGAACACAAATTATTCCCAATTCCGAACTATGGATCAGGCATGGCTCCGTTCTTTACGACACTCTCCCTCTGGGTTGGGGGGCTGATCCTCGTTTCTACTTTGATTGTTGACGTACCGAATAAGCATAAATACAAGGGCTATGAAGCATATTTCGGCAGATTTATAACATTTTGGTTGATTGGACTGGTACAGGCTTTAGTTGTCACTTGCGGTAATTTGTTCTTGCTTGAAACATTCGTTGTACACAAATTCCTATACGTTCTATTTGCTTTTCTGATCAGTACAGTGTTTATGGTGATTATTTATACATTTGTCTCCGTCTTTGGAAATACGGGCAAAGTGATTGCGATTATCTTGCTCGTTATGCAACTCGGAGCGTCGGGGGGTACCTTCCCAATCCAGACAACACCGCAATTCTTCCAAACAATCCACAAGTTTATGCCGTTTACGCATGGATTGGGCTTGTTAAGGGAAGCGACAGGTGGAATTGTTTGGTCCGTCGTGCTCACCCATATCGCTTGGCTTGTCGGTTTTATGATCATCTTCTTGTTTATCGGTATTAAACTAAAAGAAACAATAAATAAACGAAGCGATAAGTTCTTAGAAGAAGCACGTGAAAGTAAAGTTATTTTATAATGAAAAACCCGCCATTTTTAGTGGCGGGTTTTTCCTCATTGCATAGCGTCCTATAAAATATAAATGTTGTGCATAACTTAGATATCCAGGGCTAGC
>NZ_JAXHDC010000044.1:0-27018 GCF_037072045.1 Oceanobacillus sp. MO10714A
TTTTTTATTATTTAAAACTATCCGGGAAAACGGTAATATCAATTCCAAGTGCTGCCGGAAGCACATAATAGCAAGTCAAGGTTATTAAAATAATCGATGCAATATTCAAGAAGAATCCTGCTTTTGCCATATCGACAATCCGCATATAACCCGTTCCAAAGACAACTGCGTTCGGTGGTGTAGCAACCGGCAGCATGAACGCACAAGATGCAGATAGTCCCGCCGCAACCATTAACACGAGGGGATGAACATCAACCGCAAGAGCAAGTGCCGCCATAATTGGATACATCATCGTAGCAGTTGCTGTATTTGATGTAACTTCAGTCAGTGCATTAACAAGGGCTGTTACAGCTAGAATAATTAATATAATATGAACGCCTTGCAAACCGATTAACTGTGATCCAATCCATTCTGATAATCCAGACGTTGTGAAGCCTGCTGCAATCGATAGACCACCACCGAAAAGAAGTAGGACACCCCAAGGTAGTTTCACCGCACTCGACCAATCCATAATATGGCTTGCTTTTGTACTCTTCGTCGGAATGAGGAAAAGGACAATAGCAGCAAGAATTGCAATCACCGTATCATCAATATTCGGATTGATTTTTTCTAAAACAAAAGTACGTGTAATCCAGGAAAGCGCTGTCAGAACAAAAACAATGAAAACAGCTTTCTCCTCATATGACGCTTTTCCAAGCTTTTCTTTTTCTTGATCAAATATTGCTTTCCCACCCGGTAAGTCCTTTAACTCGGTAGGGAATGCCATTTTCGTTAAATAGAACCAAGCGAAAAATAATAAAATCCAAGCAAACGGGACCCCAAACAGCATCCAGCCCGCAAAGGAAATTTCATAACCGAACAGTTCACGGAGCGTACCGGCTAAAATAGCATTAGGCGGTGTTCCAATAAGAGTCGCCATTCCGCCAATTGAGGCAGAATAACCAATCCCAAGCATGATTGCTTTACCAAAGGAGAAATTCCCTTTTGACGTATCGACTTTCGGGTTATCTTTCAAGGCATCTTGTACTTGATATGTAATCGCAAGTCCAATCGGAATCATCATCATCGCTGTTGCCGTATTGGAAATCCACATAGAAAGAAAACCGGTTGCTACCATAAATCCTAGCACAATCCGGTCTGGCCTCGTTCCCATAACGGATATGATATTAATCGCGATCCTTCTGTGTAAATCCCATCTTTCCATCGCTAAAGCCAAGACAAACCCACCAAGAAACAAGAAGATTGTATCATTTCCGTAGGCTGACGTCGTGGCTTTCATATCTAAGCCGCCTGCTAGCGGGAATAAGATAATTGGCAGCAAGGATGTCGCCGGAATCGGAATTGCTTCGGTAACCCACCATGTTGCAATCCAAGCAGTACTTGCAAGAATCGCTTGTCCCTCGCTTGATAATCCGTCAAACGTTAAGATGAACTTAAGAAGAATGAATAATAGCGGTCCGAGAATAAGACCTGTTATCTGGGCATTAGTGTACGGCCGCTTTCCGCCATTTCCTTTACCACCGTAGCCACTCTTTGTTACATCTGGTTTCTTTACTTTATTTTTCTCTATTGCGTCTCCCGGCTTTACGAAAAAGCGAAACATGTCCTTCACTTGATCATGTTTTTCCCAAAGCCAACCCCAAGTTGCTGAAATCATGATGCTCCCCCTTTTATATAAAAATATAAGTCTAGTTTAAATGTATTTTTGATAAAAAGCAAGTTGTTGTATATCAGTCGTGAGTAAGTCCTGTGTACGTATCGACGCTTATTTTTATAGATTCCCCCATGATGTATAACAAGTTGGAAATGCTGAAAAATCTGTGTTTGGTAGTATTCTAATCGATTGAAATACAGAGATTAACATAAGCGCGAGGGAAAGAGATTGGTCATAAATGACCGAAGAGAGCAATCCGCTTCATTCGAGTGATTAGACAGCTTAAGTGAAACTTCATTCAGTGGGTTTTCTTACCTCCCCTCTGAATGTTAGTTGAGCAGAATCAGGGATTTACGAACTGTATATCCCCCACGTTTAAATGTTGGGCTTCCCTCCTGTTTAGAGGTGGGGGTATTACAGACCGTTAATACGTGATAAAACCATAAACGCCATTTCTCTTCACCAATGCAGGCGTAAAAAAAGAGCACGAAACTGCATCCATGCTCTTTTCTCCCAATCTGCTATTCTATTTCAACATCTCAAATACTTGCTCCACGTCTTTATCGCCCCGGCCAGAAAGATTCACGATAATCACATCATCCTGCCCTAGCTCTTTCGCAAGCTGAATCGCATGACTTACTGCATGGGAGCTTTCAAGTGCAGGGATGATTCCTTCCGTTTTCGATAACTCTTGAAAAGCTTCCAATGCTTCTTCGCCAGTCACACTCACATACTCCCCGCGACCGGTGGCATGCAGATGACTATGCTCTGGACCGACACCTTGGTAATCGAGCCCAGCTGCAATCGAGTCGGTTGGTAATGCTTCACCATCCTCATCTAATAACGTTAAGGAACGATAACCATGGAATATTGCCGGCTTCCCTTTCGAAATGGAAGCTGCCTCGGCAGGTTCAACACCAATCAGTCGTACAGAGTCTTCATCAATGTAATGAGCGAAAGCACCGATTGCATTACTTCCGCCACCAACACAAGCGACGACAGCTGCAGGGAGTTTCCCTTCCTTCGCCAGAATCTGACGTTTCGATTCTTCGCTGATGACAGATTGGAAGTATTTTACCATCTCGGGGTATGGATACGGGCCTACTGCCGAACCGATTAAATAAAAGGTCGTTTCGTGATTAGCGACAAGATCAGCAAATGCTTCATCCACCGCTTCCTTCAGACGTCCCCACCCTTTATCGACAGCTACGACTTCAGCCCCGAGGAGTTCCATCCGGAATACATTCAAGCGTTGTCTTTCAGTATCTTTTTTACCCATATAAATCGTGCACGGCAGTCCGACCATCGCACAAGCAGTCGCTGTCGCAACACCATGCTGACCTGCTCCAGTTTCCGCTATAATCCGCTCTGCACCGGTTCTCTTCGCTAAAAGAATCTGTCCGAGCACATTATTAATTTTATGGGCCCCTGTATGATTCAAGTCTTCACGCTTCAAATAAATTTTAGCCCCACCGACTTTTTCAGTCAGATTTTTCGCAAGGGTTAGTGGATTCTCACGTCCAACATACTCTTTCAAATAATACCGATATTCCTCAAGAAATTCGGGATTATCCTTATATTTCTCAAAAGCTGCACCAATTTCGTCTAAAATATCCTTCAAATCTTCCGGGACAAAGCTTCCTCCGAAATCACCAAAGTAACCTTTCTCTGCTACATTCTCTTTACTCAACTCTACTCATCTCCTACATGAAATTTCAAGATTCTCTTCATTATAAATAAAAAATGAAATAATTCAAGATTGTATTATAACTTTACTTTTTTCACTTTTTCCTATTACTGCCACGAAAAACCCTTGCACTGCGGGCATACTCCACATCCGCAACTTGCAGGCGAGAATTAACTACACGGGCTGCTGCAAAGAAATAATCAGATAATCGATTCATATACTTTAACGGAATTGGATCTAAATCTTCTTCCCGCTGATAAAGTTTTACAATCTGTCTTTCCGCTCTTCTTGCCACTGTTCTCGCAACGTGTAAATATGCAGCGGCCTCCGTTCCGCCTGGGAGAATAAATCGTTCAAGCTCTGGTGCCTCGTCTATTAAGACATCCATTCTCTCTTCCAAATACGTAATCATATCTTCAGAAAGCTCGTGAGGACGTTCTTTTTTCGATACATTAGAAAGCTCAGTTCCGCAGTCAAATAATTCATGCTGAATTTTTTCCAAATCAGCAATGAGGTCTTTGAACGGTTCTTTATTCTTATTGAGCCCAGCTACCGCAAGACCTACAAAAGAATTCGTTTCATCAATTGATCCGTAAGCTTCCACCCGAATATCATCCTTCGTCGTCATTCCACCTATTAACGCGGTCTTTCCTTTGTCACCAGCCCTTGTATACAGTCTCAAATGAATCGCTCCTTTTTTTGTTTTTATACTCTCAAGCAAACGTTTGATTTACCCCTGCTCAGCTGTTTTTTTCCTCTTTAACGTTTTGGAAATGGCCCTCTTCATTTCTTGATAAACAGCATTTCCTATTAGAGCACCTAACTCCGTCGCGGTTCCAGCATAATCCAATTCCTTCCCTTGTTGGGTTGCGGCAATTAAAATACTGTCTGTAGGAGTTCCTGTTGCGACCGTACCTGTCTTCCGGTCTTGAATAGCGAGGTCTCTTAACACTTGAGCCTTCGCCTCCGTTGCCGTGATCGTTGCCTGAATAAAGGCTTCTTCCGTTAAACTGCCATTTACAAAAACCCATGTATTAATCGTTCCCGGAGCAACTGGACCAACAAGCGGCTTTGCTCGTGAGCTGTCCACCGCATTTCCAACACTCGCTGTCACAACAACTAAGATTGAAAAACCATTACCCTCATAAATACCAAAACTGTAATCTTCCAAGACAATTGCCGTCATCATTCCAACCGTCTGAGCCGGCGGGAAACCTCGCCCTTTTAAATAAGCTCGCATTTCCTTCCGGTGATCATTACAATAATAATTCTCATCGACATGCCGATTGACAAAGTATTTATACCAGCCAATCCCTGCGCCAACGATACCAGAGGATATCGTTTTCAGCGGGAGATCTGAATGGAGTACGATTTGCTCTGTACTAAAAGAAAGGTTTGTTTCATCAATTGACCACAGTTTTTTTCCCTGCCACGTCTTCTTGCTTGGCATTAAATGCAGCTGTGGCTTGGCTATTTTAGAGTGGGCCTGCTTAATGACCTCTGTATCGAACACCGAGTTAATCAGTTCCTCAGAAAGCACTTCATCTGGATTTTCCAACGCTTTTGCTTCGCCCTCATCCATTAAAAGCAGGCGATCACAATAAAGGCTCGCAAGGTTTAAGTCATGCAAAATCGCCACGACTGTGAGGCCCTTTTCTTTTGCACTTTTTCTGAGCAAATCAAGCAATTCTTTTTGATAGGCTAAATCAAGATGGTTAGTTGGTTCGTCCAAAAGAAGAACTTTCGGTTGCTGCACGAGAGCTTGGGCCAGGAATATTCTCTGCTGTTCTCCTCCAGAATGTTCCATCACCGAGGTGTCCGCAAATTCAAGGATGTTCGTTTGCCGCATGACACGCTGAACGATTTCCTCATCTTCTTTTGTCCATGATCGGAACAAGCCGCTATGGTGCGCATAACGACCAAGTGACACCATTTCTTTTACTGTATAAGGAAAAACTTGGGGAGTGAGTTGGGGTAAGACGGCGATTTTCTTAGCTAATTCTTTCTTAGAGTAATCGGCAATGTTTCTCCCCGCTACTTCAATTTTTCCCTGTTGCAGATCGAGCAGTCCACTAATCATATTGATTAAAGTTGTCTTCCCACTGCCATTTGGTCCTAGAATTCCAAAAAACTCTCCTTCATTTACGGAAAAACTAATGTTTTTTACAATCTCTTCACCATCATAGCCACCCGAGGCATTTTTAATTAAAAGCATGGTTCACCTCTCAACTTCTTCTCCGTTGTTTAATTAATATTATCGCAAATACCGGTGCACCTACTAAAGCTGTAATCACTCCGACAGGCAATACTTGAGGTGAGATAATTGTCCGCGATAATAAATCGGTCAATATAAGAAAGCTCGCTCCAATAATCATCGACAACGGCAACAAATGGACATGATCAGAACCCCATAGCTTTCTAGTTAAATGCGGGATAACTAAACCGACAAAGCCAATTGTCCCGGATACGGCAACCGCTGCACCTGTGAGGATGGAACCAGCAATAAGAATAAGCATTTTCCTTTTGCCAACGTCAACGCCTAAATGCTGGGCCCGTTCTTCGCCAAGCGACATCGCATTCAGTTCTTTTGTATTCATTAATAAAATGAGTGAGCCAAGAATAAAGAAAGGGAGAATGATTCCAACATAGCGCCAGCCTCGCATCGATACACTGCCAAGCAGCCAACCGATAATCTGCTGCAACTCATCCCCTGTTAAAGCGATAATTAATGAAATAACCGACCCTAAGAACGCGCTGAAAATGATTCCCGTAAGAATAATCGTTTCTACGCGCATCGTCCGGTCAATTTTTCGTGCAAAGTAAAGCACAATTATAATGGTCGCTAACGCTGTTACAATGCTTAAAAACGGCAAAGTAAACATCCCGATAACCGGTAGTGATATTCCGAAAAACAATGTTGCAACAGCACCAACGGAGGCCCCAGAAGATACTCCAAGAATATATGGTTCCGCGAGCGGATTCCTTAGCAGTCCTTGGAAGGCCGCTCCCGCAATTGCGAGTGAGGCCCCGACAAGTCCTGCCAACAGTACTCGTGGCAAACGAATCTCGTATACAATACTTACATACATTGGATCGACATCAGCACCAACGGGTAAGCGAAAGGCTTCGCTGCCAATCACTTTAACAATATCAAGAATCGGGACGGATACACTGCCAATCGAGATGGCAAAAAGCATCGCTCCAATAAGAAGCGTAAAAGAAATTCCATATTTTGTTACATTACTCTTCATCAAACAGCTCCGGATAAACCGCTTCAGCTAATTCTTTTGCCCCTTCTGTGAGTCTCGGACCGGAACGAGTAATCAAATCAGCATCAATATCATAAACTCTTTCATTCGTAACTGCTTCAACTACATCAAAACCATTTCGCGAAAGAACCTCTTCTTCTGGATTTTCAATATATGCACCGTAGGAAGTGATGATGACATCCGGATTCAGTTCAATGATTTCCTCTGGATCAAGCGCGAGCCATCCTTCATGCTCACCAGCGGCATTTTCAGCATGAATCATTTCCAACAGCTCATGAATAAACGTATGCTGACCTGCTGTATAAATATCCGGTGCAGGGGAATTTTCAAAGAAAACTGTCCGTATATCTTCCTCAGCTATCTCGGATGTAAGCTCACGAATCTCTTCAAATTCTGCTTCCATTTCCGCAATCAGTTCTTCTGCCTCTTCTTTAGAACCGATAACTTGTCCAATGGTTTCAATCGTCTCGTAAGTGCTCGCAATATCCTGCGCATCTTGAACGACGAATACTGGTATACCTGCAGTTTCAAGTTGTTCGAATGCTTCCTGTGCACTGCTCACCCCTAATTCATGGGCGAGGACAATATCCGGGTCAAGGCTAAGGATCAGTTCCACATTCAATTCCATGCCGCCAATTTTTTCAATTTCCTGTACTTCTTCCGGATAATTATCATGATCCGACACACCGACTACCTTATCCCCTTGTCCTAAAGCAAATGTAATTTCCGTATTGCTCGGGATCAATGAAACAATCCGCTCCGGTTCTTCCTCAAGCGTTATTTCATTATCTATTGCATCTGTGAGTGTCAGTGGATAATGATCACCGTTCGTTGACTCTTCTTCAGTTGTTTCATCTTTACCTGTATTTCCAGTTGCATCTTCATTGTCTGTCGCGCCTTGTCCGCAAGCAACTAGCAGACTAAGTAAGAACGCGAGCAGCAAACCCTGCCATAATCTTTTCATTTCCATTCCTCCAATAATAAATTCATTAAAAAAAGCATCCCACACAGTGTGAAGATGCTTCAGTAAATAGGTATACATCCATATAGACCCATCACCTGACTATCCTCGTAGTGCTGGCGTTACAGAATAGGCAGGTCTCCTGGCTCATGCTCATCACTCCGCTGCACCTTCCCATGCATTTAACGCACAGTGGTATTTACAGCTCGTTCGCACATACAGTGGCGGGACCGCGTTGGACTTACACCAACTTCCCTTTTAAGAATTCAACAATCGAATCCACCTATTTCTATTGCATTTCATTTTATCAAATGAATCTATATCATATCGTACACCTTTTTCATGTGAAAGTCATCTTTTTATTCTTGCCCGGGCAAGAAGGCAAATCAATATCTTATTTAACTTTTTCTATCGAGGATATTGAATGAATGGAAGAAGGATTCTACCATTCCTCAGCAAACTGCATTCTGGGTGTTTTCCCATTCGAAGGAGCGGAATGCGATGTAGGGAAAATAAACTGCGGTTGCTTTCCCTTGTGAGGAGATAGAGAGCTGGATTGGGAAAATAAACGGCGATTACTTTCCCTTGAGAGGAGATGGAGCGCTGGATTGGGAAAATAAACGGCAGTTACTTTCCCTTGGGAGGAGGTGGTGCTCTGGGATGGGAAAATAAACGGCGGTTACTTTCCCTTGGGAGGAGATGGAGCGCTGAAATGGGAAAATAAACGGCGGTTACTTTCCCTTGAGAGGAGATGGAACGCTGGGATGGGAAAATAAACGGCAATTACTTTCCCTTGAGATGAGACGGAGCGCTGGATTGGGAAAATAAACGGCAGTTACTTTCCCTTGGGAGGAGATGGAGCGCTGGATTGGGAAAATAAACGGCGATTATTTTCCCTTTAGATGAGATAGAGCGCTGGATTGGGAAAATAAACGGCGATTACTTTCCCTTGGGAAGAGATGGAACGCTGGAATGAGAAAATAAACTCCGATTAGTTTCCCTTGAGATGAGATGGAGCGCTGGAATGGGAAAATAAACGACGATTACTTTCCCTTGAGAATAGATGGAGCGCTGGAATGGGAAAATAAACTCCGATTAGTTTCCCTTAAGATGAGATGGAGCGCTGAATTGGGAAAGTAAACTGCGATTACTTTCCCTTGAAAAGAGATGGAGCACGGAATAGGGAAATTAACAGCGATTAACATTCCTCATAAGCGCGGATATAGCAATAGTAAAATAAACACAAAAAAACTGCTCCCTTGTCCCTTGACAGAAAGCAGTTTTCAATCAATTACTCTAACCCAAGTAAATTTTCAATCACGGAAACCACACGGTCGGCATATTTATTACATGCTTCTTTCGTTTCCGCTTCGACCATCACACGGACAAGTGGCTCGGTTCCGGATGGACGGACGAGCACACGGCCATTTTCACCGAGTTCTTTTTCCACCGCATCAATTTCTTCCAAAATAAGCGGGTTGGTCAATGCTTCATTCTTATCCGTTACTTTAACGTTTTTCAGAACTTGTGGGAATACTTGCATCTCTCCAGCTAATTCCGATAAAGGTTTCCCTGTATCTTTCATAACATTTACAAGCTGTAATGCAGTTAGCATACCGTCACCTGTCGTAATAAAATCGAGGAAAATGATATGACCGGATTGTTCTCCGCCAAGGTTGAATCCGCCCCTACGCATTTCCTCCATAACATAGCGGTCGCCTACATCGGTTTTATCACTATGCATGCCATTCTCTTCAAGCGCTTTATAAAAACCGATATTACTCATGACAGTTGAGACGATTGTATCTTCACGAAGTACGCCTTTTGACTTCATATATTTTCCACAAATATACATGATTTGGTCACCATCAACGATATTACCTTTCTCATCGACTGCAATTAAACGGTCACCATCTCCGTCAAATGCAAGACCAATATCTGCGCCCTTTTCCAATACAAGCTCTCTTACCGCTTCTGGATGAGTGGAACCTACACCGTCGTTAATATTCAAGCCATTCGGTGATGTGCCAATCGTGTAAATGTCTGCCTCGAGGTCCGCAAACAGATGAGTTGCAAGACTGGATGTTGCACCGTGTGCACAGTCGATAGCAATTGCAAGGCCGTCAAAGTCGTTATCAATCGTATCTTTTAAGAAAGAAATATACTTTTGTCCGCCTTCAAAATAAGCATTCACTGTACCGATGTTTGCTCCGACCGGTCGCGGAAGTTCGTCATCCTCATCGATAAGCTTTTCAATCTCTGCCTCCTGCTCATCCGTCAACTTAAAACCATCCGGACCGAAGAATTTAATTCCGTTATCTTCCACCGGATTGTGCGAAGCGGAAATCATAATACCTGCATCAGCACTCATTGATTTCGTTAAATAAGCCACTCCTGGAGTAGAGATGACGCCGAGACGCATGACTTCTGCACCGATAGAAAGTAAGCCTGCGAGCAAAGCTCCTTCAAGCATATGACCTGAGATACGTGTATCTCTTCCGATGATCACTTTCGGATTTTCCCTTTCCTTCGTTAGTACATATCCGCCGATTCGACCTAATTTATAGGCAAGTTCCGGTGTTAAATCTTTATTCGCCACACCTCGGACACCATCGGTCCCAAAATACTTCTTCATTCATACCTCTCCTTTTAATAAACCATCTAAAAGTCACTTACTTAAGTCTATTCGATTTCAACTGTGATTTCCTCAAACTCGGGAGTAACTGTCACATCTTCTACCTCATCCCATTCCACTTCAACTGGCACAAGATGTTCACCCGGTTCAAGCCCTGCCAAATTAACAAAGACGCGGAAATCATCAGGACTCAGCTCTCGAAGGAATGTTTCATTTCCTGTTACGGTAATATCCATTTCGGCTTTACTTGGCTCGACATACGTTACAGCTAGTCCGTCCTCAAGTTCTTCCTCTTCAATCGCCATGGCTTCTAGAACCCGTGCTTCTTCCACTTCAACCGTTACTTCAATTGTTTCCAATTTTCCTGTATATACACCATCCGGGAGATCGAAACCAACATCAATCGTTCCAGATTCCGTAATTTCCGAGAGATCGATTTCTTCCGTTGAGATGGAATCAATTTGTTCAAGAATGTCACTGACTGCAAAAATCTCAACCTCATCCAGATTAGCAGAAATGGACAACAAGGAAAAGTCCTCTGGTAATTCACCGGTTGTTTCAATATCAATTGGAACAACTTTGCTTGGACTCACGAAATCAACAGATATAACAACCGTCTCCCGGTCCAAGCGAACTTGCAGTTCATTTCCTTGCGTATCATACACATTCACCGGTACTTCTCGGTTCGAAATCGAAGTCTCCTGTCCGGCCACATCGACATAAATTTTAACGACACCGATTTGTTCCATAATTCTTCTGGATGTTGTAATTTGGACACTGGACTGATCTAATTCATAGCCCCCGACCTCTACTCCCGGCGGCAATTGATCGGTATTTAAAAATTCCACCGTTATCGGGTATTCCTGACTTGCCCTTTCCTCGATGGATACCTCGATTGTTTTCGGCTCTATATAAACGCTAATATCATCAGAAACCGTATGCTGCAATTCTACCGTATGATTTCCCTCTCCAAGTCCCTGTAGGTCTACGTAGACGGTAAAATTACGATTGAAAATAGCAGGCATAATCGTTGCGGGAGAACCTTCTAATGTCACAGTTGCATATTCCGGAACCCCACTTACGACATAATCATCCGAATTAATATCGATTTCCACTGGAACATCATCAAGTGTTTGGGTTTGTAAATTCCTTCCCGGAATAGAAGATTCAGAGCTGGATGAATTGGATTCTACATTCACGAAAATAAATAAAGTAATGGCAAAGCCAAGCGCTAATACACGAATAAACCATTTACTTTGAAACCAATTATCCATTTTCATTCCCCCTCCGTTTTTTCGTCTTCTCAGAGGTCATTGGAAGCAAGGATAAATGTTCTTTTAATAATTCTGTTAAAGCTTCTTCCGTTAAATCACGATGCAGCTTGCCATTTATCGTGCAAGATATCGCACCTGTTTCCTCTGAAACGACAATAGTAAGGGCATCTGTTACTTCACTGATCCCCATTGCAGCTCTGTGTCTCGTTCCCAGTTCCTTAGAAATGAATGGACTCTCTGACAGCGGTAAATAACAAGCAGCTGCAATAATTTTATCTCTTTTAATAATAACAGCCCCATCATGGAGCGGTGTGTTCGGTGTGAAAATATTTGTCAACAGCTGGTGGGTCAATTCTCCGTCAATCGGAATCCCCGTCTCCGCATATTCGCCAATTCCAGTCTCCTTTTCAATAGAGATGAGCGCGCCAATTCGCCGCTTCGCCATATAAGTTGTGGACTGGACGATTGCCTCAATTTGTATTTCCATATCTTCTCTCGATTTATTACTCCTCGTAAGGAAGCTTCCTCTTCCAAGCTGCTCCAAGGCTCTTCTCAGCTCAGGCTGGAATAAAATAATTATAACTATAATCCCCCATTGGATAAACTGGTTCGAGAAATAACGAACCGTCTGGAGGTTAAATGCAATACTGAGTAGCCAAATTGCCAAGATGACGGCAATTCCTTTAAGTAATTGCACAGCTTTCGTGCCGCGGACTAGCATCATCAGTTTATATAGCACATACCAGATGAGAGCTATGTCTACGGTTATTCTAAGTATCGTTAGCAGGTCGAATCCCCCATCGAGCATGGTCACACGTCCTTTAGTTATGAATTAACAATTGTATAATTAATTTTCAAAAAATACATCTACAATGAATTACATGTTCCTTATTATATCATAAATACCGGGATTCATGTGAACATAATAGCGAAGCAACCACCTTAAGATTTAGAGCCTTTAACAAAGGCGGAAGCGCCCTTGCAGGTTAAAAACGCGATTCGTTCCAACACCTGGGGAGGAGTGTGAAGTTTGGGACTGCGCACTGCTCGTCCCACCAAAAGTTCTGTTAGTTGCTGGGCGCAGATCGGACGTGGCTAGCCCTGGATATCTATGTTATCCATAGCATTTATATTTTATAGCTTCTTATGCAATAAAGAAAAAAGACTAAGGCATAACCCTCCATTTATGGCGTAAATCCATATTAGAATAGTTATTTCTCAGTCTTAATTCACAAATTATGCTATTCAAATGAAAACACTTTTTTAGCAAAGCCTTTAAGTTTGTACAATATCCAGTCGAATGTTTGGTCGACGGATTCGAATTCTCCATTTATTTCACCGACCGAGGCCATTAAACCTCTGTTGTCTAGTGGATCATCATCAATCAGCTTCCCGTTCACCAATGTGACATTCCCATCAACCGTACCATTAATAATTAAATTTCCATTTTTAACGAGTAAGTCACCTTCGACTACTTCGCCTTCAGGAACAATTACTGTATCCCCTTCAATAATTAAATTTTCCTGTTTCGAGACGACGAGTTGATTGTCTTGTTCCCATGTAAAAAAGACGCCGGTAAACATAAGTATAAAGAAAACAGCTGCAGCCGTAAGCATTGGATGCATCTTAAACCAGCGTAAATATTTAACCTGTCTTTTTTCAGTCGGGAGGTTTTTCATAACATTTGCTGTGAAGTTCGCCGGCGCTTCGAAACGTTCGGCACTTTGGATAAGTGTAAGTGTCCGCTTTAACTCGCGGAAATGCTCCTGACAAGCTTCACAGTCTTCCAGATGATATTTTAGTTGTTGCTCTTCTTCCGTCGTTATATCTCCATCCAAATATTTATGCATCAGCCCAATGGTTTCTGCATTACATTTCAATGGGACCACACTCCTTTACACATGACGAAGCCTCTTCCGTAAAGCTTCCCTACCCCGGTGAATCCTTGTTTTCACCGTTCCGATTGGGATATCCAATATTTCACTTATTTCTTTTAAGGAAAACTCTTCTAAATACCTCAGAATAATAATACTGCGGTATTTCGGTGGAAGTTCGGAAATCTTTGTGTGGATATATCTCTGTAGTTCATTATTCTCCACTTCTTCCACTAGAGAAGCACCTTCACTTTGAAGCTGGGAATACATATCCAACCCGTCCGTTCCTTTAACCTCTGCGTCCAAAAAATAATCTGGTTTCCGTTTGCGGAGTCTGTCGATTGATAAATTCGTGGCGATTCGATACAGCCAACTTGAGAATTTTCGTTTCTCGTCAAAGGAATGAATGTTTACGTATGCCCGTATGAAAGCTTCTTGCGCAATATCCTCTGCCTCATGTGCATTACCAAGCATCCGGTAGCAATGCTGGTATATTTTATTTTGGTAAAATGAGACCAAATCTTCGTAGGCAGACTGATCCCCTTTTTTTACTAATATTATTTTCTCCCTAATTATTTGTTCCATACTTTACCTCCGCCTATAATGCGGTATTATGATTACGAACGAGCAACTCAAAAGGTTTCATTTTTTTCCGCTTTTTTATTTTTTATCTGCACAAACTATAGCTTATCAATTTATCTTATATTTTCATAGGTTTTTCCTTGCTATTACTTGGGTATTTTCTTATTATAGTATACTAGATAGGAGGAAGCTTTTGTGAGTAAATCAATGTTGTTGGAAAAAATTGAAGCATGCCGGCAGGAATTAATTGTCCTTAGTTACCATCACGAACTTACTTCACAGGCTGTTATAGAATCTAGTATGAAATTGGACACACTCATTAATAAATATCAAAACTATGATAATTACTATGAATTAGCCTCCAGATAAACAATCAAATAAATTCGAGTGTTGACGGTCAACTCCGCAACCACATTAAATATTATCGGTATTTGATTTTTAAAAGAAAGAGTATACGAATTTCAACTAGTAAGACCAACTAAGTAAGAAAAAGACATAAATCTCACCACACAAGAGATTTATGTCTTTTTTATATTTTTTTTAGACTCAATCACTGTTGCCCCTTCAGGGTGTGAGGTGATGGAAAGCGGCTTAATCCCAGCCTTTTCCCAGGACGAGAATAATTGTTCAGCCTGACGCTTACTCGGCATAAAAGCAATGCCGCAATCTCCACCGCCAGCTCCGGAAGGTTTACCTGCTCCACCTAACCCATCCGCTAGGTCGCATAACGTTCCGAGCAACGCTGTTTCAATCGATACATCCGCATTGTTTCCAACAGTAGCGAGGGCCTTCCTATTTGCTTTTACCCCGCTAAAAAGAAGTTCCTGATTCTCTTCTTCCATTCCTGTAAGCAAAGTATGTACTGCTCGTTCGCTTTTCGCTAAGAATTCTTTAAAAGCTTGCGGATTGTCATCCTGCAGTTTCAATATTCGCCCGACAAGTTTAGTCGTTGATGCCGGATTCCCTGTCCAGCCAACACAAAAAGAAACAGATGTCGGCAAAGTTAAACGCTTGATCGATAGATAAATCCAATCCGCTTCCAGTAATTCATGGATGGAAGCAGCACTTTTAGAAGCATCGAGCAGCCATTCCGCTTGGAAAGAGGAATACTGTAAAATCCCACCATAAACAGAGGCAGCTACATCTGCACCCGAACCACTGCCTTGAATGTTAACATGGGCTAAGGCAGCTAATTTAAAAATGACATCCTTATCCAGCTCTTCTTTTGTAAAACGGGCCATAATTGCTGTAACAACCGCTGTAACAACCGCTGCACTGGACCCGAGACCATATTTCACCCCTGATGCATCATCAAGCTCACTGCGAACAGCCAAGTTGAAATGATCCATCTCTACACCCGCTTCTGCAAGATACGTACAAGTCACTTCCATCGCTTCTTTTACGAAAGAAAGACGATCGTCCGCAGATTGAATGGTAACTTTTCCATCCTTATAACCCCACGATAAATCTTCCAACTGATAATCTTCCAACGTAAGTGTTCTCTGTTCGGCATCCTCTATCGTTGCATAAACAAATCGATCTACAGCCGTGACCGCAAGATGGTGATGGGGAATTAGAACCGCAAATTCACCGGCAACCATCAATTTACCTGGTACTTTTATCGTCAATTTATTCGTCGACAACTTATTCCACTCCTAAAGATAGCTTACTCCTGGACCTGGTTTACTGAGAATGACATCAGTTACACCAGGGACTTCCCGAAGCATCCGTTCAACCTCTACCTCATGTTCTGGTAAATAAAGCACCTTCACATTTGGACCGGCATCGATTGTAAAATATGCTGGTATTCCTTGTTCCCGCATTTCCTGTACTTGTCGCATCACGCGAATTGTAGAATCCAGCCAATATGTAAATGGTGGTTTCGCACCTAATGAAGTAGCATGCATCTTCAAGCAGTTCGCTTCCGCAATTTCTCCTACTTGGATGAAATTTTTTTCCTGAATTGCCTCTTTAATTCCTGTGAGGTCTTCCGGTATGCTCTTCAACCAGCCTTCATAGAATGGCGAAGTTTCAACCGTCCGGCGCATTCCTGCTCGGCTCGAGATTTTTTTCATTTCCGAAGTTAGTACGACACCCGCCATCCGGATATCCCAATGATTCTCATCTGCAATAGGAACAGCATAAGAATCAGAACCATCTTCCTTCTCCCCCATTTGCCACTCCGCAAAACCACCGTAGATTGAACGGCTGGAAGAACCTGAACCACGCCTTGTTAAGCGTGACAATTCTTTATCATCCAGGTCTAGCCCGATTGCCTTGGAGGCGGCTGCAGCAAGCGCCGCAAAGCCTGACGCAGATGACGCAAATCCAGCTGCAGTAGGTACCTGATTGTCTGATGCAACATGTGCGTAAACTTCCTTGCCCGCCATTTTCCGAACTAATTCAAGAAAAGCGGTTACCCGTTTATATGCTTCACCTTGTTCAGGTATCCCATTCAACTCGAAACTATCTGCTTTGAGATCTTCTTGAAAGTCTACAGTAGTCGTTGTGTAAAACCCGTCCAATGTTAGGGAAAGACTGTTGTTTGTGGGTAAAATCAGTTCTTCATTCCGCTTTCCCCAATACTTAATTAAGGCAATATTTGTATGTGCTTTAGCTGTAGCTTTCATAATAATCCCCTTTACCTAAATAATTTCATATACAAATGAAAGTAACCAAATAGCAGCACGTAAGGCTTGATATCTGGTTACTTTCTAAAAGGTTAACCATTTTTCTTCAGTACAAATGGCCAAACGGAATGCGCGCCGAACTGTTTTAATTTATCAGCTAATTGCTTACAATGTACTTCATTTTGAGCTAAGGCAATAATACAGCCGCCATTTCCGCCACCCGTAAGCTTGGCCCCGAGCGCTCCTTCTTGTCTGGCAAAACGAATTAAACGGTTCAATACTGCATCACTTACACCTAAATATTCAAGTTCTTTCTGCGCTTCATTCAACATAGACCCGAGGAAGTGCTTACTCGCTTTCTCAAGTGCATCCTTCGCTTCATGGGTCAACTGGCCAATACGGTCCAATTTACGCTGAATTGTACGCGGGGCTTTCTTTAGCAAATCCGTTACCGATTGAACGGATGATTTCGTATCCGCATCTTGTCCCGAATCAGCAACAAGGAAATACAAATCTTCTTTCACGGCAATCCTTTCAATCGGATGATTTTTCTCAAACCAAATTGGTGTATTTGCCGTAATCGTTAATGTATCAATGCCACTTGGCGAACCATGTGCATAAGTCTCTGCGATATCCGCAAGCTTCAATAATTCTTCATGCGTACATTCGCGCTCTGCATAATTGAACAGCGAACGAATAACAGAAACGGCCACCGAGGCACTAGATCCCAAACCTTTTCCAGGTGGGACGGATGAATTGATACGGATAACAAGATTCTCACATGGAATTTCTAGGTATTCCAACGTATCCGTGATACAGTCGGCAATACCCCGTAATGATTTTGGTGTCATATGGATTGGTCCGTAGTAGAAACTGCTGTCGAGTATTGCCGGGCCAGGCACATACTCAATCATCGTTTCGACACCAATCAGTGGAAATGGAATAGCGATTGCAGGTTGTCCGTGTACAACTGCATGTTCGCCGATTAAGATGAATTTACTATGAGCTATACCAATAGCTGTTTTTGCTGAAGTTGAAACTTTTTCTGCACTCATCGTTTATATTTTTCCACCAATTCTTTCGCTTTTCCAACACGGATATCGTTATTTTTAATTAATTCTTGTGCTATAATATCAACCATCTCCCCTGCAGCACCTGCTGCCATCGCAACAGAGCGAGAATGTAAGGTCATATGCCCTTTCTGAATACCCTCTGTCGCAAGTGCCTTTAGCGCACCCAGATTCTGGGCGAGACCAACCGCTACAATTACCTCAGCCAATTCTTTAGCACTATTAACTTCCAATAATTTAAGAGCAAGTTTCGCCATTGGATGTACACGGGTTGCCCCGCCGACAATTCCAATTGACATTGGGAGCTCGAGCTCACCAACTAGGTTTCCTTGTTCATCCTTATACCAGGTTGTCATGGAAGTATATTGTCCATCCTTAACTGCATACGCGTGAGCGCCGGCTTCTACTGCTCGCCAATCATTTCCAGTAGCAATTACAATAGGATCAATTCCGTTCATAATCCCTTTATTATGTGTAACCGCCCGGTAAGGGTCAGATGCAGCAAATTCATACGCATGAATGACACCATCCCGCACTGCCTCCCCTGAGAAATCTCCCGTTCCCAGTAAATGAGGAGGAATGATACAACGAGCCCTTGCCAAACTCCGATCCGCTAAGTTAGATAAAATCCGTAAGTAAACTTTACCTTGCGTAATTTCCTCTACTAATGGTGCAATTGATTCTGCCATTGTATTAACTAAATTTGCGCCCATTGCATCAACCGTGTTGACATAGAGGTGGACAATCAGCATTTTCCCAAACTTGGAATCCGCTGCTTCATTTAAAATACGGACGTCTAAATCTTCCGCACCACCGCCGCGGGTTACAATGCTCGGAAAAGCATCATTGGCAGCATCAATCAATATTTGTTTATTTTCTAGAACAGCTTCTTTTGCTTCTGTATAATCAGAGCAACCAACTACCTGAATCTGTCCAATCATTACGCGTTCTGTAGATTCCGTAACAAACCCGCCCGCATCACGAACAATTTTCGCAATGTGACTGGCAGATGCTACAACAGAGGCTTCTTCAATTGCCATCGGTATGGTATATTCTTTTCCATTTATTAAAAAGTTCAACCCTAGGCCTAGAGGCAGCTGAAAAGTCCCCACAACATTTTCAATCATATTATCTGCCGTATCTTCGGCTAATGGAGCAACTGATTCAAATACAGCAAGGTCTTCTTCTGTAAATGGATGCATTTCCGTGATCAATGCTTTTCTCTCTTCTATTGTTTTTTTATAGAAACCAGGAATTCTGGACGATTTCATACCTGATCATCCTTTAATATTATAATAATGAATGGTTTTTATTAGTTAAAAACATTAATTCTTCCTAACGATTATAACATGATAGCATGTCTTTTTTGTAGGAACAGCTACTTATTTTTACAAAAAACCTTCACCTTGCTAATTTCTCTATCTATTATGTTGAAAAAAGGCTTATATTGCAAATAAAACAAGGCTCCCAAAACGTGAGCCTTGTTTTATTTGCAGAGGTTGATTCATTTAATTACATACGTGAGATTGATGAGCCATACAGGATTCGAACCTGTGACCCTCTGATTAAAAGTCAGATGCTCTACCGACTGAGCTAATGGCTCATGTTGTAAGTTTAGTGCTGGTTTTATTATATGAGCTTAGAGTTTGAAAGCTCGTCGTGTCGCAAGATTATTCGGCGATGCGTACACTCCTCGCAGGCCGCCTCAGAGAAGTACATTCATGGATGTTATTCGCGGCGTGCTCTACCGACTGAGCTAATGGCTCGTGTTGTAAGTTTGGTACTGGTTTTATTATATGAGCTTGAAGTTTGAAAGCTCGTCGTGTTGCAAGATTATTCGGCGATGCGTACACTCCTCGCAGGCCGCCTCAGAGAAGTACATTCATGGATGTTATTCGCGGCGTGCTCTACCGACTGAGCTAATGGCTCGTGTTGTAAGTTTGGTGCTGGTTTTATTATGTAAGCTAGATGCTTGACTAGCGATATTAAAAATAAAAATGGCTGGGCTACTAGGATTCGAACCTAGGAATGACGGGACCAAAACCCGTTGCCTTACCGCTTGGCTATAGCCCAACAATTAATGGTGGAGGGGGGCAGATTCGAACTGCCGAACCCTGAGGGAGCGGATTTACAGTCCGCCGCGTTTAGCCACTTCGCTACCCCTCCATATTATTCTTCATATTTTTTGTCTTATACCATATGATTTAAATAAATGGTGCCGGCCAGAGGACTTGAACCCCCAACCTACTGATTACAAGTCAGTTGCTCTACCAATTGAGCTAGGCCGGCTTGATATGATTTAGTACTGGTTTTATTGTATGAGCTAGATGTTTGAAAGCTCGTCGTGTTGCAAGTTTATTCGGTGATGTGTACACTCCTCGCAGGCCGCCTCGAGGAAGATCATTCAAGGATGTTATTCGCGGCGTGCTCTACCAATTGAGCTAGACCGGCTTAATTATAATTTAGTACTGGTTTTATTGTGTGAGCTAGATGTTTGAAAGCTCGTCGTGTTGCAAGATTATTCGGTGATGCGTACACTCCTCGCAGGCCGCTTCGGGGAAGCAATAGCAGAGAAGCAGTGAGCGGCGTGCTCTACCAATTGAGCTAGACCGGCATAATATTATGGTGTACTGGTTTTATTGTATGAGCTAGATGTTTGAAAGCTCGTCGTGTTGAATGATTATTCGGTGATGTGTACACTCCTCGCAGGCCGCCTCGAGGAAGATCATTCAAGGATGTTATTCGCGGCGTGCTCTACGAATGAGCTAGGCCGGTAAAAAAGAAAAAAGCTTTACGAATGTAAGCTGTTTTTAAGATGTAAATGGTGACCCGTACGGGATTCGAACCCGTGTTACCGCCGTGAAAGGGCGGTGTCTTAACCGCTTGACCAACGGGCCAATAAGATTTGGCAAAGATCAGATTTTCAAACTGACGAATTTTATTATAGCTAGTATTCCTCCTTTTGTAAAGGGGGAAAATAAAGTTTTTCTCTTTCAAATAGTCTAAACCCTTTCCGGCAGTTATTTATCCAGACTTTTTAGCATGCTTCTCTATCTCCTTTATCTCTTTTATTATTCATGTGTATGATAACCAATGAACCTTTCCAGTGACCACAACCAGCATGATCTATACTCAAGCTGCAAAGATACTCTTAATTAGGACCAGCTATTAAGATATAAACTACAATTTCAGTTTCTCTAACACAAAACATAAGGTATAATAGAAAAAACAGATTTTTGGAGGTATACCATGGCAGGCTTATTAAAGGATAAAAATATTGTTGTAATGGGAGTTGCAAATGAGAGAAGTATTGCTTGGGGAATTACTAAGTCCCTTCACCGCGAAGGAGCAAACTTAATTTTCACAAACAGACAGGAGCGTTCCAAGAAAAAGTTAGAGAAGCTATTAGAGGAACATGACATTCCTTCCAAACTAATGGTTTCACTTGATGTCTCGAGTGATGAAAGTATTCAAGAAGCTTTTCAAGAAATCAAAGATAACGTCGGAGTCATTCATGGACTTGTTCACTCGGTTGCATTTGCTAAGCGGGAGGAATTGAAAGGCGAATACGCGGATACATCACGTGACGGGTATTTGCTCGCCCACGAGATTAGTGCATATTCCTTAGTAGCTGTTACAAAAGCGGCGAAAGAATTAATGACAGAGGGAGGAAGTATCATTACCCAAACGTATCTCGGCGCCGAGCGAGTCATCCCGAATTATAATATTATGGGAGTCGCTAAAGCATCCCTTGAAGCAAGCGTACGTTACTTAGCAGAAGATATGGGTAAATATGATATTCGGGTGAATGCTATTTCTGCAGGTCCAATTCGTACCCTATCAGCCAAGGGTGTATCCGGGTTTAACGAGAAGGCGAATGTCATTGTTGAAAAAGCACCACTTCGACGTAACGTCGATCAAGATCAGGTAGGAGATGCTACCTTATTCTTCCTAAGTGATCTTGCTAGAGGTGTAACTGGAGAAGTATTACACGTAGATTCCGGCTTCCATATTATTGGAGGTTAAATAAAGATAACAACCGAGACGCTTTTATGCAATCTAAGCAAAAGCGTCTTTCTTCTATCATTATCCTTGAAAAGGAGAAGGTGCAATGGCGGAATGGTTTTTAACGGTTGGAGGAGAGAAATTCATCCCTTTTGGACCGAGTCATTTATTCATGCTGTTTCTATATGCAAGCGGTGCATTCTTGCTATTATTTTATCATCATCATATCCGCTCGAAAAAGCGGCTGTTCGAAACAATTCGTTGGACATTATTCACACTCTTGCTCGGTTGCGAGATTACATATCAAATCTGGACAGCCATTCATGGAATCTGGGTGCATAATCTTCCTTTTCATCTCTGCGGGATTGCTGGTTTAGTTGGTGCAGCTGCTTTATTCACGTTAAATAAGAAGCTCATGGTTATTACATTCTACATTGGGCTTATCCCGGCATTTTTAGCGCTCCTTACTCCAGAACTTCCCTATGACTTTCCTAACTTCCGGTATGTAAAATTTTTCATTCATCATATTGCGATCTCCTTAACAGCAATTTTTGTAGCAATTATTGCCGCTAAGTCTGGAGCAATCACACTTAAAAGTATGATTGAAACGTATCTGTTCTTAGTCATGTACGCATTGCTTGTCGGCCTAGTCATCAATACTTTATTGAATGCCAATTACCTTTATCTATCCCATCCGCCAACTACGCCTTCCCCACTTGACTGGTTCGGCAGCGGAGTTTGGTATCGTTTGAACTTAGGATTTGTTTGCTTTATCGTGTTCTTCCTGCAATTCCTCAGTTATCGCCCATTGCAACAAAAATGAAAAAATTCCCAATGCGCCTTTCTATGGCAATTGGGAACTTTTCACAAATAAAACCAACGTTCTTTTAATGCTAATAGGACTGCATTCGTTCGATCTTTTACGCCGAGCTTACTTAATATAGATGTGATATGATTTTTTACCGTCTTATCCGAAATATCTAAGTTTGCCGCAATCTCTCCATTTTGAAAACCTTGTACGAGCTCCCCTAATATTTCCCATTCTCTGCGAGTTAATAAACCAATCGGTCGGTGGATTTCCCCTTGAGTAATCTGCCTATACTTCTCAAACAAGACTACTGCAACAATAGGATGAATATAGGTCTTACCTTTACGGATATATTCAATTCCCTGCACAAACTCTTGCACACTCATATCAACACTGAAGAGACCGGCTAGATCATATTGAATATAATCGTTAATCGCATTCACCTGTTCATCAGATAAAATAACCGCAATTTTCGTATTGCTAAAACGGTAATGTCTTGTAACTTCGCGTATCGAAATACATGCTTCCATATCAAGGATGACAAGATCACTTTCTATCGACGCCTCAAATAAATCATCGATAAATGCAGATTTATATACATATATTTCATCATTTTGCAGACGTTCTTTCACCATTTCCAAAATAGTTTCCTTATGAACTCCTGTTCCCATCACAAATGATATAACACTCATCTTTTGCCAACTCCCAGTTTTTTGCTTGCTGTATTCTCCTACAAGCTTTTTAGTAAACATAACGAAACTAAACATTAATTCCTATAATAAAATTGTCATCCTTCTATACCATTGATTTTTACCTAGTTCTATCTTATCACAAATAGAAAAAATTTATAACATTATTCATATTTGTCCATAAAAAACCCCTTTTAAGCAGAGGTATACTCAACTTAAAAGGAGTTTTTACGTAAGACTTAGATAATTATGCTACCTTCCAATCGGAAACATCCACTTCTAGTGGGATATTATTTGCTCTTGCTTTTCTCGCCGCTCTAAAGAAGAGTACAACGATGAGTGCCGCTCCAATAAATCCGCCAATCCAGGAGAGATTCATTGGTAAGTTAAAACCTATTGGCTGGGAAAGAATATACGTAATAATCATCACTAGCATAAATGTTCCCGGAACAAGTGCCACCCAGAAGTTTTTCCTTGCGATATATAGATACATTGCCGCTACAAACAATGCTATAACCGCTGTAGACTGATTCGCCCAATTAAAATAGCGCCATAGAATATTAAAGTCAATTTGCGTTAATATAGCTGAAACAATAAATAACGGACCTGCAATCCAAAAACGTTTCGAGAGCTTTCTCTGTGCAATTTTTAGATAATCCGCAATGATCATTCTCGCACTGCGGAATGCAGTGTCTCCTGAAGTAATCGGCAAAACAACAACTCCTAGGACCCCAATCGTTCCACCAATTGCTCCAAGTAATGTAAAGGATGCCTCACTCACAATTGCCCCCGGGCCGCCTGCAGCAAGAATTTCGTTCAAACCATTGTAGCCATCAAACATGCTCATCGCTGCTGCCGCCCAAATCATCGCAATAATACCTTCCGCAATCATCATGCCATAGAATATTTTACGCCCTTCTCTTTCATTCTTCGTTGTTCTAGAAATGATTGGTGTTTGTGTTGCATGAAAGCCTGATAAAGCCCCACATGAAATGGTAAAGAATAATAATGGAAAAATTGCTGCTCCTTCAGGGTGGAAGTTTTCTAATGTAAGTTCTGGAATTGGAGCACCCGTTACGACCAAACCAATTCCGACCCCTAATGCGCTTATTAGGAGCAGGGCACCAAAATAAGGGTATAGTCTTCCAATAATTTTATCGACCGGAAGAACTGTAGCTATAATATAATACGCAAAGATGAAAAGGACAAAGATCCATGCAGCTACTTTTCCATCTGTCAGCAGACTCATTAACTCTGCTGGAGTCGTAACAAATACAGTTCCGACAAGGAGCAGGAGTAAGACTGCGAAACCGTTCACAATATGTTTCATCACTTTACCTAGGAATTTACTTGCAAGTTCCGGTAAATGAGCGCCACGGTTTCGGATTGAAATCATACCTGTTAAGTAGTCATGCACTGCTCCTGCAAAAATACACCCTACCACAATCCATATAAATGCTGCCGGTCCGTATAAAGCCCCCATAATAGGACCGAAAACAGGCCCCGTACCAGCGATGTTAAGTAGTTGAATTAAAGAGTTTTTCGATGTACTCATCGGTATGTAGTCCACACCATCACTATTTACATAAGCTGGTGTTGGTCGCTCATTTTTGACGCCAAACATTTTCTCGATAAACTTTCCATACGTGAAATAACCGATTATAAGTAGTGCTATTCCTCCTAGAAACGTGTACAAGGAAAGTCCCCCCTCTTGTTTTTGTTTGTTTTCTAATTATAGGACAAATTCAGTAAAAGGAGATGCTTTTTTAAGTAAGAAGTAAAATAAACGAATTAAGATGCAGATTTGTACATATAAGATGCAAATCGATTGCAGCTAGATTTCCAGTTCCTTCCGTAAATCTTTCACATAATTCCTGCTGACAGAGAGCCTTTCTTCTGTGTCCCTCAGCTCCAAATGATAAGCTCCATTAAACCATGGAGTGAGCCGCTGTACATAATGTAAATTAACAAGGGTACTTTTATGAATACGGAAGAAACCAAATTCAGCTAACTTATTCCCCAAGTCCTTCAGTGGCAGATTCGAATCAAACTCACCATGTTTCGTGACGACATTAGAATACTTTTCGCTTTTAGCAATATATAATATATCCTCCGGTTCAATATACGATATTTCCCCGTCCGATTGCACAGCCAGCTTTCCATTTAACCGGTTCGCGGGTAATTCCCGTACAGGGCCAATTTTCCCTATAATCCTGTCAATCGTCTCCCTTAACAGTTCCTCATCATACGGCTTCAATAAATAGTCCACCGCATCGTAACGAAAAGCTTCTACTGCAAATTGAGGATAAGCCGTAGCAAAAACAATGAGCGGAGGATTTTTCAATTCGCGCATACTTTTAGCCACTTCCATCCCGCTCATCTTTGGCATCTCAATATCGAGAAACACAACATCCGGCTTCAATTGGATGACTTTCATCACCGCTTCCTCACCAGATGCTGCTTCCCCAACAACTTCCACTTGCGGATAACTCCCTAGTAAGTGTTTCAGATCTTCGCGGTTATATAATTCATCATCAACGACAATTGTGCGTATTACCCTGTCCATTTTTCTATAACCTCCTCTATTGGTATGGAAAAATGTATCTTCGTCCCTTTTCCTGGCTCACTATCTATATGAAGTTTCGTCTCCTCACCAAACATCATGACAAGTCGTCGATTCACATTGTAAAGCGCGAGACCGCTCCCCTCCTCTGAATGAACAGGGGCTTGCGTGAATTGTTCTACGATATCTCCAGGCATGCCTTTTCCATTATCTATAACTTGGATAACAACAGATTCTTCTTGTTTGTCGATATGAATTTCCAACAAACAATCCTTCTCTTTATCTTTAAATCCATGGATAATCGCATTTTCAACAATTGGCTGTAATGTTAAAGGTGGAATCCGCTGAGAAAGTGCGGACTGATCAATCTCATAATGAATCGTTAGGCGATTTGAAAAACGAAATTCTTTAATTGCTAAGTATGCTTCGACATGTTGCATTTCCTCTTCTAATGTAATTTGCGTTTCCGTCGTATTCGCTAAATTTCTTCTTAAAAAATGGGATAAAGAAACTAACAGCTTTCTCGCTCCTAATGGATTGATTCGAATGAGTGATGTAATCGTACTTAATGTATTAAATAGAAAATGAGGACTAATCTGTGCTTGAAGCGCCTTTACCTCAGCTTCTTTCGCCAACTGGAACACCTTGTCTGCTGCTGCAATTTCCAGCTGGTGACTAATCATTTTACTTAGACCAGTTATTAACTCTACATCCACATTGGAGATAGCGCTTTCAGAGCTAAAATAAAATTTCAATGTCCCAATCACTTCATTTTGCTGTGTAAGTGGAGCGATAATTGCCGCGCCGAGCGGACAGTTTTCAACCTGGCAATGGATTGAGTCATAGTTAGCAATCATGAGCTCTCCTCGTTCAATTGTCGTGTGCGTGATTTTTGTTTTAATTGGTGATTCTGCCTCATGGTGATCATCACCAAGTCCAACATGGGCTAATATATCTGTTTTGTTTGTCATGGAGACGGCACTTGCCCGGATTTCCCCATAAATAATCTTACAAACCTCAAGTGCAGAAACCGTATGTAACCCGCTGCGCATATGTGCAAGCGTCTTATCGGCAATCCGTAGTGTTTTTTGCGCTTGTACCGCACCCGCTTTATCTTCTTCGGAAACGACAGACTTAATAATTAACAATACGAGAGCTGTTCCTAAGCCATTCGCAACAATCATTGGGATGCCTATTATATTTACAACTGCGAGTGCCTGGTCAAAGGGTTTCGCTACGATTAAGATAATGATCATTTGCAATGCTTCCGCAAGGGCACCAATGAAGAAAGCTGTACGCAGCTTTACTAGCTTTTTC
>NZ_JAXHDC010000045.1:0-27002 GCF_037072045.1 Oceanobacillus sp. MO10714A
ATTTATTAATTGAAAGTACTTATATTTGTCCAATTAATGGGGAAAAGTGATACAAAAAACCACTTTGCTCTAGCTTAGACATATATACAAAGAAAAATACTTTTGTTTATGTAAAGCTAGCTACAATACTTAAACGACCACCTACTAAAGCAGGTGGTCGTTTAAATGTTACAATGATTCGAACCAATAATTGATTTTCTTTCCGAGGAGTTAGAAATAATACCTGGTAGTAATTTATCCCAAGACTAAAATCACGAGTGTTCTTGATTTCATTATAAAAAACCTCTCTGCCATATTCGGAATAACAGAGAGGTTTTATATCAGCTAGGTGCTATTAATTTTTTTCATTTAAAGCCTTTATTTCCTCTTTATCCAAGTAGGTGACTTCCGCTATAAGATTGATATCTAATCCTTTTCTCAACATTTCCATGGCAACTTCTTTCTTACCTATTTCCCTTCCTATTTCTTTCCCTATCTCCTTACCTATTTCCTTACCTATTTCTTTTCCCTTTTCCTCATACGAGATTGGTATCTCGAGAATCTTTTCTGCTTCTGGTAGCTCTTCTATTTCTTTCATTTGCTGTTCCTCCTGTTCTGTAGGAGTTTTTATATTTTTTCTTTTAATGTCTTTATTTCCTCTTTATCCAAGTAGGTGACTTCCGCTATAAGGTTGGTATCTAATCCTTTTCTCAACATTTCCATGGCAACTTCTTTCTTACCTATTTCTTTCCCTATTTCCTTACCTATTTCCTTACCTATTTCTTTTCCTTTTTCCTCATACGAGATTGGTATCTCAAGAATCTTTTCTGCTTCTGGCAGCTCTTCAATTTCCTTCATTAGCCGTTCCTCCTGTTCTGTAGTTAGTTTTAAATATGTCTCAAAAAATCCATAGACAATACGCTGCTTGGCTGGGTTTAATTTCATTTTCACCATCATGCGCAGAAATTCCTTTTTAACCTGTACCTTTTCCTTTTCCTGATATCCCATTTCACTCATAAGTGCTGCAGCAACTGGGTTTTCAGAGAGAATATAATCACGCCAGTTCTTTTTCTTTAGATGCAGTGTCAGATAGTTGAATGTCAGCACATGGAAAAAAGGGAGTTCCATTGTGTACTGGTTTCTTTCCCATTCTGCTTTATAAGTTAGTACAGCAATAGGCACTATCGGTTTTTGATACTTATTATACAGCATGCTGAAATAGTGATACATGCGCTTATGGAAATCCTTTTGTTCATAACTTTGCGGCTCAATATGGACAATTACTACGACATCTGTCCCTTTTAGCGTTGTTTCAATAACAATATCCAGCCTGCGGGTTTCCCCTTGTAATACATCGGTATACACTTCTTCAGACAATAGTTTTATCGCTTGAAAATCAATACCTTCGTAAACGTCGGGAAAAAATGCTTCGAGAAATTCTTTAAAAAATGTTTTGATGAGGTCCTTGTACAGTTGATCATGTTTTGTGTAGGTTGATTTTGAGGGTTCTTCTTTAATAAGCTGTGGCAGGGCTGCCATTTTAATCACATCCTTTAGGTGGGGTTTGGTGCGATGACGGAGGTGCTGTTTCTGCTTATAATATAGCATGTTTTTAATTAAATGCAAATTATTCAAACACCTTAAGATGGGCTAATTTTAGAATCTATCACAAGGATCCTTAGAAAACCTTGACTCAATCATATGGATTAATAGTTGAATCCTCACGGTGCAATTCTACCTCGGTTCCTCTTTTTATTCCCTGTCCGTAAAAATAGTTGCCTGCAAAAATGAACCCGATAAATACGACAGCAAGAATACTCGCTAAAGTAATGAGAAATTTCTTTTTCAAACAATATCCCCCTGTAAATTTCATTTTTATCATTCATTAACCTATTATTAACCCCCACTCTTCCATTCTATCCTGTTTCTTATTATACTTATCACCAGAAGACTAAATTATTTTTATTGTTAATTTGATGTTATTGGAGGCTAGAATGTGAAGAAATGGGCGTATTTGATTTTATTCATATCAATTTTTCTACTAGGAGGCTGCCAAGTGAATAATGAAGAACAAACGAAGAGGCCGTCAGAATTGAACGAAGATGAGTTGCCAGATGGCCGGGCATTTGAAGATGAATTTACTCGAGGATTCTTAGAATCTACGGAAGAAACGAGACCTGGTTATTATCCTTTTTTATCTGGGACCGGGAAGTATGAAATGGATTTTCCTCTAAACGGAAGAGTAGGTGAAAGAGGCTATGCTCTAAAAGATAAAGATTATGAAGGTGTATTTGTTGGCATAGATAATGGAGAGCTGAAAAGTGCACTTAGCCTAAACTATTATTCAACAGATCGGAAAGGGCGTGAAGATTTGAAATTAGACATGATTAATGATCGAATAAGTCAGGAACTTGAATATGATAAATTCACTTCGGAATACAGCACATTATATCTCTCTTATTTTGAAACTGAAATGTATTATGGGTATGCGGGTTTTTTGCAAAATGAAGTAGAGAATGGCGGGATAGAAATTATATATCAGACAGAATGTAATGCAAGCAAAGAAAAATGTGAGGCCAAAAAAGCGGAAAGTATAGATGTAATGAGAGAACAGATTGAGTCGATTCAATTTACTTTAGAATCAAATGAAAGCGAATGAGTAACTTATGAGTGAAAATCTTATATCTACTAATGAAATGAGATTACGCATGGTTGATTTAGAATATAAGGGTCTCAAAGAAGAAGATTTTAAAAGTAAACTAAAACAATTGTATATAGAAGAATATGGAAAGGAGATTGGTGCAAATATAGAAATATTCCATACTTCGGAGTCCGAGAATCCGGATATAAAAGATACTGGATATGATGGGACAGCGGTTCATTTCTATTCTGAAAAAGGGGGGATTAATGAACTCTATGTCATTTCTCAAGGAACCCAAGATATGAAGGATTGGGAATATAATCTTAAAGCTATGTTTGCAGGTCTAGAATACTCTCAAGCTAGAGCAACTAATTTATTTACTAAGGAAGTGATTCACCACATTGAAACTAAAGATGAATTAAGTGTCATTGGTCTTTCTCATTCTTTAGCTCATAATAATAACACGACTGCACTTCTACTTCATGATACTTTTGATAAAATTTATAGTGTTAATGGTGCTCAAACTAACTATTATCAACTATATTATGCTGATAAAGACTTTGCAGAAAAACTAAATAAAAGGTTTTCCATTCCTGTGTCTGATGAAAATGCCATCTACAACCTAGACCCTGCACAACTCGAAGCATTCGCAAAAAACTATTACGCAGACAAAGCAGATAACATTCACCAAGTCATTTCACTCGATGATCCCCTCTATGCCGTTAGTGGGACACGTGGATTTTTTACGCTCGGTGAGGTGGAGTATATTGATACAAATCCAGATTATCCAGGTCTGCGGTCAATCATGGATGATATTCCAGATCACGTCATACAGGATTTTCAAGCATTAGCCATTCAATACACAACAGCTTCCCAGGAGGGTGGATTAGATGCGGCGCTTTACGATATTCTAGGAGTTGATATGGATCTTATCAGAGGAGTCGATGGGGCTGGAGATATGCTTAAATTATATATATCAAAACAGGGTGAATTGGATACCCTAATTAGAAATTTGAATGAGAAAGTTCCCGAATTATTGTCACATATCCAAACGATTACAAGTAATGCAGATATTATTTTCGGCAGATTTCAGGAAGCTGGCTATATCACAGAAAAACAAAAAAAAGTGCTTGTCACCGAAATAGCCAAAATTGAGCATGAACTCTTGGGGATAAAAACTGCGATAGAAAGAAACGTTGTAATTCGAGATTCTGGTAACTTTTCTGCACAATTAGGTGGTGATACTGGATCTATTCTGAAAGTTATCATGCATATATACTCCATTCGTAAAAGTCTAGAAACATTAAACCAGGAGGATTTTCTTGATATCTTGAATAGGATAGGAGAAAGTCATGGAATCCTAGAATTGTTAGAATCCATAACCGGAGGGAAAAAATCATATATAGGACCAGATATGATTTTTACAGCAACTAGTGGAAAAAAAGAAATCAAAGTGAATATGTCTGCCGCCCTTCAAATGTACCAACAAGGCGCGAGAGTATTACAAGAAAAGGAAGCCGAAATAGCGCAATTCTCCAAGGCTATTGAAATGGAAATAATGGATGCTTACAAGGATGAAAGAAGAAAAGTCATTCATAAAATAAATGATATGGAGGGAAGCCCGCGTCTGTATCATCATCTACTTGCCAAGCATGGATTATATCCGACATTCACGAAAAAAGTCACAGGTATTCGAGTACATGAGGTACTATATCCACTCGAACAAGCGGATCTCAATCAAGAAATACACATATTAAGAGAGTCGGTGGAAAAAGCACGCTTACAAATAGAAGGCTATCGCAAAGCAATTGAATCTTTGTTTGAAGAGGATGAGCGTATCTCTAAACAGTTTGACTTAATGAGGGGTGTGTAAAATGAGTGAGACGCATTCAATCACAGTTACGGAAGATCTACTTCCATTGAAAGATTTTTCATATAAAAAAGACACTTTAATAAGACACGCAGATCGTATTAGAAAATGTGACACAGAATTTTTCTCTCTCGTAAATAAGACTTTTATTGATGAAGGGCAAAAGGGAGAGATAGTCGATGAGATGGTTCTGAAAACAAAACAATTAGAGGTTTGGAATACGAACCTGCTGTTTGATGTAAAATTGGACAGGTAGTTAATCGATTCGATGAGCAAGTAGATGAAATGAAAACACAACGCATTACCATAGCCTATGAAAATATATTCGTTATTAAGTAATAGGAATAACAATAGAAAAGCCATCCATCTCCCTCCTAGACGAAACAAGAGGCAGATGAAGAACTAACAATCGAACATTTGACTTTCAAAAGATTCATAACCGTATATTCACTTCTTCAAAATTTAATATAACAGTTATTCAGTCTACTTAAAAATATGTTGTAATTGATTATAAAAATCCGCTCTTAGCCCCGATTTACTGCTCAATTTCAATGGTTGGTTAAGTGATATAAGTATAGGAAATCTAAAAAGAAGTACTCGTACCCAATTAGAACACCGATTCAAAAAGAAAAGCACAAAAACATAAGCAGTTGAATCAGGCTTATCCCTGGTTCAACTACTTATTAGGTATGTCAGCAATGCATTCAAGTGAAAATTCTTTCTCCATACGTCTAGATTGGCTGGTATAGTTCATTATGCTCATTAGGAGAGTGTGCTATTTCTTCAGATTTCGCTGTCAAATACTCCTGTAAATGCTTGTTGCAAGGTCCCTTTCACTTCTGTCTGTAAAGTATTGGCTACTCCTAAGAAAGCAATTTTCTTCGCAAGTTGCGGCTTTAAACCGGTGAGGACCGACTTAGAGCCCATCTCATACGTATGCCAAGTAACACCTCGTGAAGTCAAATGATTGCTACCGGTGTTCGATCATGCCAGCCATATCCCATATAGTCTCCATCACTTTCTCCGTGCCCTCGTGCATCCGGAAGTAAAATATCAAATCCCCTGTCATAATAAAATTTCGTTAACTTACCCATGTCATCTCCAGTGTTACGAAAGTCATGCGTGAGAATTACAGCCTTTTGTGGTCTGCATCGTTGTCAATAAATTGGGCAACCAGACTCAAATCGTCATAAGAATTCATTTCGATTCGCTCAGGCTGCTGTTCATCAAATCAGCTGAATGATTGAAGTGGGGGTCTTACAACCAGTTAACCTGCGATAAATAATTCAGAAAACACCCCCACTCTTCCATTCTATCCTGTTCCTTATTATACTTATCACCAGTAGACTAAATTATTTTTATTGTTAATCAGATGTTATTGGAGGCTAGAATGTGAAGCAATGGGCGTATTTGATTTTATTCATATTAATCTTTCTACTAGTAGGCTGCCAAGTGAATAATGAAGAACAAACGAAGAGACCGTCAGAAATGAACGAAGATGAATTGCCAGATGGCCGGGCATTTGAGGATGAATTTACTCGAGGATTATTAGAATCTACGGAAGAAACGAGATCTGGTTATTATCCTTTTTTATCTGGGACCGGGAAGTATGAAATGGATTTTCCCTTAAATGGAATGATAGATGGGCATGGCTATGCATTAAAGGAGAAGGATTATGAAGGTATATTTATAGGCATTGATGAGGGCAAACTTAAGAGTTCAATTAGACTGAACTATGATTCTTTAGATGAAACAGGGCGAGAAGGTACTATCTTAAATATAATTAATGAACGGGTAGGACAAGAACTTGAATATGAAAAATTACCTTCTGAAAATCAGACCTTATATCTTTCTTATTTCGAGAGGGAAGGGCCATATCATGGGTATGCGGGTTTTTTGCAAAATGAGGTAGAGAATGGCGGGATAGAAATTATATATCAAACGGAATGTGTTGGTTCTAAGGAAGAATGTGAGGAATTGAAGACTGAAAGTAAGGCTAGAATGAAAGAACAGATTGAGTCGATTCAATTTACTTTAGGATCAAATGAAAGCGAATGAGTAAAATCTTATATCTACTAATGAAATGAGATTACGCATGAATGAGTAATTTCTTTTTCAAGTAAAAACCCCCTCGTCCGTATTAATTTAATTTTCATTATCTTATTATAGCAAATCAAGTTATATTTGAATCTATTACGTATTATACAAAATCATTTGTTATAATGATTAGAAATTAGATTAAAGGTGAGATGAATGAAACGAATCATATATTTACTAAGCATACTCCTAATTGGAGTTATTTTAACTAGTTGTTCAGCTGCAGATCTATTTGCTGCTTTTGATGAGTCAGCACCAGAACCTGCCACCGCAAATACAGAACGGTTGATAGAGGAAGATGGTTATTATACAAGCAAGGATGAGGTTGCTTTATATATCCATACTTTTAATAAACTTCCAGACAATTATATTACAAAGTCAGAAGCTAGTAAGTTAGGCTGGGTGGCTAGTGAAGGGAACCTTTGGGAAGTAACTGATCAGAAAAGTATTGGCGGCGACAGATTTGGAAACAGAGAGGGAAGCCTCCCTGACAAAGCGAATAGACAGTATTATGAAGCTGATATAGACTACGAAGGCGGCTATCGCGGTCCAAAGCGCATTGTTTATTCCAATGACGGATTAATTTACTACACCGACGATCATTATGATACATTTACCTTATTATACGGAGATGAATAAAATGGAACACATCACACTTGATGGGCGAAAAATGCAGGATAAAGATGCAGTACATCTATATTTAAAAACTGTACTGCATCTTGATGAATATTACGGGAACAATCTTGACGCACTATGGGACGCCCTAAGCACCTACCATCATCCCCTTGAAATTCGCTTGATTTATCGTGAAGAAATGCTTGAGCAGCTTGGAAGTTATGGAGAGTCCATAATAAAAGTATTTGAGGACGTGGCTGAGAAGAATCAGAGGATTGTGTTTAGGGGTTGAGTCGGTAGTTGATGGTTGGTTCAGTGACAAGTGTTGTAAATATGCTAGCGATTTATGCCACACCTGAATCTTCCATGGCTAATGTTTGTTTATGCTCTGATAGGTAATTTTAATGGCAGTTACACCGTAGAAAAAGATAATAAAAAATCAAATTACATATTTGGGAAGTACAGATACAAAACAACGAATAGACTGAATAATGGGGCAAACAAGAGGAGAGACCATGGATATTTTAAAGCTTTTTGTGGCCTTAGCTTTTGGTTACTTTTTAGGTAGCCTTAATACAGCAGTGATTGTAGGGAAAATATACGGCACGGACATTAGAATCCATGGAAGTAATAGTGCCGGGCTTACAAATACTCTAAGGGTACTTGGGAAACCTGCTGCAGCTTTTGTTCTTATAGGAGATATATTAAAAGGTATAATTGCTTGTTTTATAGGCTTGTTACTTGGTGTTTACTTTTATTCGGGAGGGGCAATGGATTCCTTAAGCCTCTTAGCGGCAGGCGCAGGAGCTGTTATAGGGCATAACTGGCCGATTTATTTTAAGTTTAAAGGGGGTAAGGGAGCACTAACAGCAGTGGCTGTACTATTTATGATTGACTGGATTATGGGTCTTTTATGCCTTGTTTCTTTTGTAATAATAATAGCTTTAACACGTTATGTATCTTTAGGTACCATAGGTGCTACAACACTTATAGCAGTTATTTCATTTATTCCTATTTTTGAGCATACTTTATATTTCAATATATTTGTATGCCTAATGGCTCTTATCATTATAATTAAACACAGGGAAAATATACAAAGGTTGCTTTCAGGAACAGAAAATAAACTTACTTTTTGATTTTTTAGCTACACTGAGGATATTGTATAAAAATTTAGAATTAGTTAAGCAAAGGGTTGTGATGACGGCTTCTGTTCTTTGGTCTACTACTTTTGATAACCATTGAATATATTTTTCATATTGTTCAGCTGATAAATTAATTTTTTCTTTCCAAGTTAGGAACTGATCTAGAAAGCAATCCCTATTGGAATTCGTATATCCTAGTCTGTGTACAAAACCATTGATAAGCTGTTGTCCAGCTTTTGTAATTTCCGAGTTCTTATTTAGCGCTAAAATAAAAAGTGGCACAGCTATCCCTATGAAACTGTTACTCCAACCCAGTTTAGTTGTCTCTTTTTTACAATCTTCATAGACAGTTTCAAATTCAGCATTAAAAAAAGCTATAACCTTTTTTTGTTCCTTTGAAAGGTTATTTGTTAGTAATTGTCGATTTACTCGATAATCGTAATCTATTTTTTGTTCGGGCAATGTTTTTGCATATTTTGCAGCTTGGCTTGTTATTTCGCGCCCATCTTCAGTTAATTGAAATAAGCGTAGATAGTTACTTAAACTTGAATCTGAATAAAAGGTAGCCACATAGCATTTTTCTACCGTTTCATGATGGTCTAAACTATTTGCAGCTTTAGCAGTCAAATCCGCAATTTCAGCTCGAATAATCAGGTTTTTAGGTAACTGTTGCATTGCTTCAAGTCCGAGTTTTTCACACTCTATCACTTGGTTTTGGTTCAATAGATGCTCACATGCATATTTATACAGTATGGGATGGGTTGCCGACACGACCTTAGCTGTTTCACATAGTCGATAAATTCCCCCTTGATACATACATGCTTCGATCAATAGCTTCCCTGCCAAATCCCCTTGTTTATTTCCTAAAAAGGAAATCCAGTCTTCCATAAATAAGTCAAGATCCGCAAGCGCCTCAGGGCCTATAATAAATATTTCTTCCATTCTCAGATTTGTTGACATTTTCCATGTGAAATAATTAAATAATGCGGCAGGTCTCCGTTTTCCTTCCGTAGCCTGATATTTTGCATAGATAGCATGTTTAGCAATATGGTTTAAATCTAATTCTACTATATTTTCTTCTACAAGATCCTCCAGTTCAAGCTCATCCCACTCTCCTGCATCCCTTTCATTTGTTTGAAACACCATCATGCATAGCGATTCATAAAGTTTAGCAGCTTGAATGTAATTTTTTTGGTATAACAATTCCTCAGCTTGCTGGAATGCCCTTAACAAATCATTTCCAATTTTAAATTCATCGAAATAATCGTATTTAAAATCACTATCCCAATAGTTTTCACCGTACACTTCATAGCCAGTGCATTCAAAATAAATTTCTCCACTTTCTATATCTTCACAGAATGCTTCTATCCATTCCACATCGGGAGTAATTAAATGTTCGCCTGGCTGATCAATTGTAAAGTTTAAAAATGCAATTCTTTTATCTTCTTTCGTGACTCTAGCTAGATTGTATATCCAACTATCTTTTTCAGAGTCTGACATACTCGTTAATTTTTTATTAACAATTTCCATGAACTCTTTATAATTCATTGTTTAGCACCCCGCATTTTAATTAATTGCGCCTAGGAGAGTGGTACAAACTCTTGTCTATTTGTTTACTTCTGTTCCAATCGTGGTAATGCATTTAGCAATTCTCTTTTTAGGAAAAGCTTTTCAAATGCTTCGTGAAACAGTTGCGGACGATTGACTTTGTTTCCAGCTTTGACTTCTGAATGAGGCAGTTTTAAACCAGGCACTGGATTTGCTTCACCTCGTTCACGGCGTAAAGGGATATTCCATCGTTCAAAATCTCTGGATTCCATTAATACTGGAATCATTTTCTTTCCAAAAGATGTTAGAGCAATAGACTTTGCAAAGTAATATCCATTTTTTTGATAGTGATCCATCCGCTCCTGGTCTTTTTCACTATGCCAAAATCCAAACCATTCGAAATAAAGAAAGAAATAATTCCAATGAAAAATAAGATTCGCGAGTAACGGTTGTTTATGAAGCTGCAATCGAAATCCTGCCTTTTTATCTAATAACTTACTGATCACATCTGGTAGCATAAAATAAATGGAATGATGGTTATTTCCCACAAATTTGCTCCAATTTAAATCCACCCAAAATGTTTCCAGTAAAAAGAAATATTTCTCTGTATCTGTCAATTTATCAAATAAGTTTCGTCGCTCTGTTATTCGTATATATCGTTTACTGAAATCCGCCGATTCCTGTTTGATTAAGGATCCGCCTCGTGCAAGTAAATAGAAAAAATGTATGTATGGATAGTGCTCTTGCTGTGTGTTTCGTGTTTCATCTTGTGTTTTAATAGATAATTGTTCATTAATATGAGGGAGATGATTGCTTGAAATATATCCTTTTGTATTCGTAATTTGAATAGGGTGGTGCTCTATGTATTTGAGAAATTTTTCAAAGTCAATGATAAGTTGTATCGGAAGTTTTGTTACATCCTGTGTTAATTTTTGAATTCTCACACCCATATTTGGCGCTTCTTCAGTTGCTTGGTTGAATAAACTGTCAAAGGTTAGCTGTTCCATATTTTTCTTCATCCAATCCCCTCCCTTTTATACGATTATAGTTTGAACCTCTCATGACTGAAGTAACGAGATTCTTGGGAATAGAGCATAGCTGACGAATAATGGCATACACGATTCATCAGCGGTTTCTCTTGCAGCCGTCTGCCCCTTCATCCAAAGCTATAATCAAGCCCCTTCAAACGCATCCACCTTCTCATTTATATCATCTATAATACTTAATATCTCCCTCACATCCTGGATATTGTCCTCAAACAACTCAGACACGCTACCTAATGTTCTAAACGGATCTTGCTGTAATACTTGCTTCTCTAGATAGCCATTCGCTACAACATAGTCAATGATTAATCTAACAAATTTAATTTGGGTAGCATTTAACCTCTCATCAGATAGAAACTCAGAAAATGCAGCATTTACTGCCCCGCGGTCCAATCCTACAACTTGTCGAACGAGTTTAGTGATGGGAGTATCACCGAATTCATTTTCATAGTCTTCTCGGGTACCTAACTCATGCCATAATACATTTTCTAAAAATACAACATCATCTTTTGTTAAGGGTTTATTATGCCTTAATTTAAAAATAGCCATTTCATTTTGATGCTCTTTTAAATATTGATTTACTCGTTTTTGGTAGTTTCTCAAATCGTTTGAACCGTAGATTGGTGTACCGTCAACAATCACGTCAAATGTATCTTGAAAATTGGTATAAAAGGTCTTTCTAGTTTCTTTTTCTAAGAACTGTACTAATTCCCGCATTACTTTACGTACTTCTTCTAGTTCAAAAATATTTGCCTCATCCCAAAAATCTGTTGATTGGACATTTATTAATAATTCTCTGTTCTCGTTTATTTTTGGTATCGTTCCTATTTCACTTAATTTTTCAGCAGTATCCATCACAGCCCTGATAGGTTTTGTTGCTCTCTGCGCAGTCAAATACGCAAGCTCGATTGTATACATTACATTGTCAAAGCGTTTCGCCATCTCGTCATCGTCATCTGGGATGATTAAAGGCGCTACTTCTTCCTTTAATTCCCTTATATCACTAGTCGTCAAAGCTTTCCAAATATCTTCACCTTGGAACTTATGAATATATTTAATACTCATCCTCACTTGGAAATTTTCTTCATTTAATCTTCGTATCTCCGTAAGTAATTCGTTAATTAAGCGGTTACGGTGAGTAATATAAGTGTCATCCTGATAATCTAATGACTGCAATTCTTTAATGATTTCTACTCTTAAATTAAATAATCTTTCCGTTAAACTAACAACAACATTTCCTTCGATTCCTTTAGGGTTTTCTCTGAAAAACTCAAAGTTACCAACATAGTCAAAAATGAGGAAGTATTCTTTATCCTGCCCCGGGCCGAATAAATCTTCACATAACCTCGTGCCACGGCCAATCATTTGCCAGAACTTTGTTTTTGAACGTACTTTTTTGAAGAACACTAAATTCACAACTTCTGGAACATCAATTCCTGTATCTAACATATCAACTGACACGGCGATATGTGGTTCAGAATCCTTCATTTTAAAGTCATCAATGATGGAGTGAGCATACTTAATGCTATAGTCCACTTGTTGACAAAACTTGCCACCATAATGCGGATACAAATGATTAAATCTATCGACAATATGCTCTGCATGTTTTGCATTCTTAGCAAAAATGATCGTCTTGCCGATTCGGTCTCCTCCAGCTACTTTAATTCCCTTTTCCATTAGTTCATTCAGCACGTGATCAACTGTATGGTTATTAAATAGCCACTCGTTTAACGCAGAACCACTGATATAATCAGAGAATGTTTCTTCCTCATCGAACGTCTCTTCATACATTTGCTTTTCTTCTTCGGATAGATCATCATAATAAATTCCGTCTTCCATAAATTTAGAAACAGACTCTATTGTTCTGTAATCGACTAAATACTTCTCTTCAATTGCTTGTTCAAGTTCATAAGCATATGTCGGATTTCCTGATTCAAGACCGAAAATCTCGTATGTATTGAAATCTATTTCATCCTTAGGAGTTGCCGTTAATCCAACGAGGAGGCTATCAAAGTAATCAAAGATAGCACGGTATTTCTTATAGATACTCCGATGGCTTTCATCGATAATGATTAAATCAAAATGCCCTGGCGTAAATAAAATTTTCCCGTCCTCACGCTTCGTTCCATCAATTGCATTCATCATTGTTTGATAGGTAGAGAATACTACTCTAGATAACGCTGGGCTCTCTTTATCATCTAGTAAATTACATAAACTAAGTGATGGTACTAAATTATTAAAGGAATTTTTTGCCTGTCTTACTAACTCTTTTCTATCGGCTAAGAATAATACGTTCTTTACCCAGTTATGACGTACGAGTACATCTACAATCGAAATAGAAACTCTTGTTTTTCCCGATCCCGTCGCCATTACAAGTAGGGCTTCGCGTTGTTTCGATTCAAATGCTTCACACACATTTATAATGGCTTCTTTTTGATACGCCCGATTCGTTATATCATCTTTTATTTCAATGTTTTGTAGCGAACGTTTTAACTGCCTACGTTCCATTAGCTTTACTAAATCAGGTTTAGAATATACACCTGATACTTTTCGATCTGGATATTCTGTGTCATCCCAAATTATTGATTCAAAACCATTGGTTAAAAAGATAATTGGGCGCTGACCATGCATTTTCTCTAAACAGTCAGCGTAAAGCTTTGCTTGTTGTTTTCCTTGATTTACACTAGCTGTGGTTCTTTTTGCTTCAATAAGAGCTAGAGGCTTGCCGTCATCTTCAAATAACACATAATCAACATATCCGACACCTTTTGAGTTAGGCATTCCTGCTACTTTATATTCAGTTAAAATATCTTTATCGAATGTCCAACCTGCCAACTTCAAATCTATGTCAATGTAACGTTTCCGTGTTTCATATTCGGAGATCTCGTCCACTTTAAAGTCATAATCTTTTTCCTGTTGATTGTGAATACGGGTCTCTGTAACTTGTTTTCTAAGTTTCTCGTTCTCAGCTATCATGTCTTCTAATTTACGATCTTTCGCGCTTAATTTTTCGAATAGATCTTGATATTCTTCTTTGCGCTTCCGAGTTTCGCTACCTGTTAATAATACTTCTTCATTAAATGGTTTAGCTGTATAGTCAACGGAGTAACAATAGTCAATCCAACTCACGAACTCGTGCAAATTCCGTAGAGAAGTGATTGCTTCTTCTCGTGAAATATTAGAATTTGTATGCACAGCAACATTACCTAATTTCACAATATAGCGAAGTAAAGGGAAGAGGTCATTATCAATGATATCTCTAAATGTTTGTTCGTGGATTAATGCTGATAAACGATTATCGTAAGGGAGTTTTAATCCTTCATCAAAGCTGTACGTCCATTTGACCGCAAGCTCTAAAGCCCTCCTCGACAAAATAGCTGTCGTAGCAGGGCTGATTTGTAAACTTTTCTCTGCTTCAAGACAAGCACTTGAAAAGGATTTGTATTGGTCTTTTTCTTTTAGAAATTCAAAGTTGGTCAATTGTAGCACCTTCTTTCGTTTCTTCAGTTATACTTTCATTCCTTCTTTAAATAGTTCGCCGTTGAAGGATTTGTGGAGAATAGAATCATATAATAAGTTCATTTGCTCTAAACTATTTGATAGTAAATTAATATATTTATCGACTTGCTTAACTTTATCTTCAAAGGCATTTTGTAAAGATAAATCAGGCACTAAAATATCAAAATTTTTGATTTGAGTATAATTAAAAGCTTGTCTAGTAGCACCGATATTTTTATTAACTACATTTTTCTGAAACTCCTCGTTAGCAAAATAATAAGATAAATAGTATGGATTAATATACTCATTTAGTCGTATGATACATACATGCTGATTAACATTAGCTTCAAAATCTGCCCCTCTATATACAACACTTCTTCCAATTGATGCACCAGTAATGTTTAATAATACATCCCGATTATTCAATTGGCTTCTTTTCATATTTTTATGGGTTTCTTCTGAGATGAAAACTACATCTTCTAATCGCAACTCATTCCACAAGACATTTTGACTTCTAATTAGTGGAACGCCTTCTTTCAAATAGGATGTGCTTCCTCCCTTCGGTGTTGAACCACTAGTTACAAGTAAAGCGAAATCTCCTAACTTTGATTTTTTAAAACTATAATTATTTGTTTTAACTGTCCCAAACATATCAACGAAAATACTTTGTTTTAAAGCTGATAAAGCTTCGATTTGTTGTCGTCTGTTTGTTATTACATTCTCACATGTGTTTAGAATTTTTATAATTAATTCCTGTTTTTTAATCGATGGTAAAAATATTTTAATTTTTTTTAAATCATTCTTATTAAAGCCAGCTTGTGCGGATCTACTTCCTACGTTTTTGATTAATTTTTGAAAGTATTTTGTTTGCAAAAAGTAGTATAAATACTGCTTCAATAGTAAAGATGTATCTGGAATACATTTCATTAACGCTACATTATAAGCTCCTTGTAGACCTGTTAGTATTTTCCCAACAGAAGCTCCGTATCTAGCAATTAAGACATCATCTTTTTCACAAAGCTTCAGTTTATTATCTAATGGAACGTACTCAGGTTTTGTTGAACTTTGTGTAAAATCTCTAATTTGTAGCATCCTAACATAACCTTCTGCAGGATTTTGTAACCATAATCTTTTTGGTGGTTGACTTCCTCCTTGAAAATCACACACTGACAATAAATCTACAAATTCATTATTCACTTAAGAGCTCCTCCAGTTTATCTAACTCAATTGCAATATTACTTTCTAACTGTTTTATATTCCTCATTAAAATTAGTGGTTCTTCATACTCAATCTCTTCATGCACAACTTCTTTATATTTATTAATCGACAAGTCATAATCATTCTCTTTAATCTCTTCAAAAGGAACGAAGAATGATTTATCTGTACGTTTTCTTTCCTTTTCATTATCCAAATTGTGGAATCTCTCAATAATATCCGGAATATCATTCGCCTCAATTGGGCTTCGTTTATCGTCTAGTGAAAACCCATCACTCTCCATATCATAAAACCAAACGTGATCCGTTCCACCAGACCCTGTTTTCGTAAAGATGAGCACTCCTGTTGAAACTCCTGCGTATGGCTTAAATATTCCGCTCGGCATACTAATAACAGCTTCTAGTTTATTGTTTTCCAATATTTCTTTCCGAATAGCTTTATGGGCATTTGATGCTCCAAATAAAACACCATCCGGTACGATTACGGCAGCACGCCCCCCTTTTTTTAATAGGCGTAAGAATAAAGCTAAGAATAGCAATTCCGTTTTCTTTGTTTTCGTCACTTTTAATAAATCATCTGACACTGCATCGTAATCAAGTGAACCTGTAAAAGGCGGATTCGCTAGTACTAACGTATATTTTTCTTGCTCTTTATTTTGCTCATTTAAGCTATCTTGATAGCGAATATTAGGGTTATCAATCCCGTGAAGCATCATATTCATCGTACTAATTCTTAACATTGTTGTATCAATTTCAAACCCATTAAACATCGTATTGTGGAAGTGTTCTTTTAAGTCCCTCGTGTAAAACAAATCGTCATGGTTTTTTCTTAGATACTCACTAGCCGATACTAAGAAACCTGCCGTACCAGCCGCTGGGTCAACAATCGTATCTTGCGGGGTTGGCTTCATTAGCGCAACCATCATATCAATAATTTGTCTTGGGGTTCTAAATTGTCCGTTTGTTCCAGAACTCTGTAATTTTGATAATAGATACTCGTATAGATCCCCTAATGAATCAACCTCACTGTCAGCACTCGTTGTCTTCGGCAGGTCACTAATCCCTGCGACTACTCGTGATAATAAAGCCGGCGATGGAATAACAAACACGGCATCTTTAATGTGCTCTGAATATGCAGATCCATCTCCACCCATCCCTTTAATAAATGGAAATACTTTTTGAGAAACTACTTCAAACATTTCCTCTGGGCCCATTTGTGAGAATGTACTCCATCTTAGTTCAGGTTGATCTTTAGGAAAAATCCCTTCATATGGGGTTCCCAATAACTCTGAATCCTTTTCTCCTCTTTTTTCACGATCGTCTAAACCTTTTATATAAAGTAAATATGTAAATTGTTCAATAACGGTAAGTGGGTTTGTAATTCCACCCGTCCAAAATGATTCCCAAATCTTATCGACTTTGCTTCGTAATTCACCTGTAATCATAGTTGATGCTCCTCTATTCATTTCATATATGACTATTATACTATATAAACTCCAGCTAAACTATTATCTCTTACCGTGGAATTGATTATAAATCGTCTTAATTTGTAGTCCCCACCAAAATCCCAATCTCATCCAACTTCCAGCAAACCTCCTCAATCTTCTCCATTGAATCTGCCTCCAACGTATGCAGGTGCAACCCGTTCGTCAGCGAAGATAAATGCGCAACATTCGGTCCCCGCAAATTCTCATAAAAAAGATCAACTTCCCTTCGATTGCTAACCCGAATCGAAGCCGTAATATCCCCATAAACCGGGTGATCCACACTCACATCCTTCACGGTCACCCCATGATCGACAATAATATACAATTCTTCTAACGTCTGTTCCGGCGTATGGTTCACAACGATTGTCTTTCGCACCAGGTTGTCTTCCGGTTGATTGCCCATATAAATATAACCCTGACTTGTTGCAACAACTGGCTCATTCTTTGCCTTTAAAATCGACACATCTTGCACAATCACTTGTCTCGATACATTCGCTTTTTCCGCGAACTTGGATGCGGTAATTGGCTCTTTCGACTTCTTCAGTTCATTTATAATCAGTTGTTGGCGCTCACTGGATGACATTTTTTCTTTACTTTGCATGTCTTCATCCCCTTATTTATAAAAATTCTTATAATTAGCCCTTGCTATTATATTGATTTTATGTAAATATAGGTGTCATGACACCTATACAGATTATCTCATTCTACTTATTTTTATGCAATGTATGTGAAATGATTAACAACCAAAACAAAAAAATGGAGCGTACTTACAATGAATCAAATCAAACTACGAAAAATGCTAGAGGACTTTTTTATGGAGGATATTGGCGATCAAGATCTGACGAGTCATGCGATTTTTCCGGCGGAGCAAAATGGAAGCGGTGTTTTTATCGCGAAGGAATCTGGGATTATTGCAGGTTTAGACATCATTCAACAAGCTTATCATTTACTAGATTCAAAGTTAGAAATCTCCCTTCATTATACAGACGGAGACTATGTGCAACGGGGTGAGAGAATCGCGGAAGTTCGTGGCTCGGTTCGGACCATCTTAACGGGGGAACGGGTTATTTTAAATCTTGTGCAGCGAATGAGCGCAATTGCGACATTAACGAATCAATGTGTAGAAACGCTGAATGACTCTTCCATTCAAATATGTGATACGAGAAAGACGACACCTGGCTTACGCATGCTCGAGAAATATGCGGTAACGGTCGGTGGCGGGAAAAATCATCGGAACGGGTTATATGATGGCGTTATGATTAAAGATAACCATATAACGTATGCCGGCTCGATTACAAAAGCGGTCGAAAGGGCTCGAAAAGCGCTTGGGCATACGGTGAAGATTGAAGTGGAAACGGAGAATAAAGAAGCGGTGCTTGAAGCAGTGGAGGCAAAAGCCGATGTGATTATGTTTGATAACCGGACTCCTGAAGAAGTGAAGGAATTTGCGAAGCTCGTGCCGTCCCCAATTATCACGGAAGCGTCTGGTGGTATTAATCTCAAAAACCTAGCAACTTATGCAGGGACGGGTGTGCACTATATTTCGCTCGGTGCGTTAACCCATTCCGTGAAGGCGTTGGATATTAGTTTACTTGTGAAAGAAGAATAAGAAAATAACTAAGGCTCAAGCAAGGAGAAGCATAATGAAAAACGTTTGGAAGGTGTCCATAATCTTACTTGGATTCTTACTATTAGTCGCATGTGGAAGCGAAACAAGTTCTAAAAAACCAAATGAACAAAATACGCAGCTTACAACAACAATCAAAGGCGGACGCACTGGCGGAGCATGGGCGGTGTTTACAGAGGGAATCGCCGAATCGATTCGCCGGGAGCATGGCGGATCATTTATAACAGTCGAGCCTGGAAGCATTATTGAAAATCCATTAATGGTCGGAACAGGTAGAGTTCCTTATGGCTTGTCCTATTCAATGACAGCTTATGCGGCTTATAAAGGACTAGAGCCGTATAATCAAGCCTTTCGAGACATTCGTGCCGTCAGTGTCGTTGTACCGGCAAACTATTATCAGCTTTTTACAAGGGAAGAGCTTGGGGTGACTTCGGTTGAGGACTTATTAGAAAATGGTCCGCTCCACATATCCGTGAATCAACAAGGTTCGGCAGGCGAGGTTATTACCCGGGAAATTTTAAGATTTTACGGGGTAACCTATGAAGATATTATTTCTGAGGGTGGTTCAGTTGATTTCCTCTCTGGCTCGATGGCTTTTGAACTGATGGCAGACGGAAGACTTGATGCGGCAGGGAATGCTGAATCCGCTCCTTCCAGTAATATTATCGAAGCGGCGACAATGACAGATTTAAACATGATTTCTTTTGATGAAGAAATGATTCAGACCGTTGCCGATAATTTAGGGATGGAACCGAACACCATCCCTGCTGGCACATATGATTTTCTCACCGAAGACGCTCGGACGGTAAGCACACCGGCAATTCTTATGGTTCACAAAGATGTTTCCGATGAGGAAGTCTATGCTGTCACGAAAAGTATTTATAATAATCTAGACTTTTTAGATACCGTTCATGAAGAATTTAAAGCGTTAACGAAAAGAAATATGAGCAATGTTGGAGCACTCCCGCTGCATCCAGGAGCGGAAAAGTTTTTTAAAGAAAAAGGACTGCTAAAAAATAACTAAAGCTTAGCATTCGATAAAGGAGATTGTTCAATGGTGAACCTAAAAGCACGTATAACTGGCTGGTTTGGGTATGGGTACCGTCGCCGGCTGTCATCCTATCATTTACATATCTTCAGACTGCTTGCTTGTATTCTTGCAGTCTATCAAATTTGGTCAGTCATTTGGGGGAAATTAGATCCATTGAATCAAATGGCAGTGCATTTATCTGGTATTCTTGCAATCGCCTTTTTGCTGTATGGTTATTCCAGGAAAGCTCACGAAGGGAAAACAACGGAGAATCCGACCTGGATCGATTATACAGCGGTACTCCTCGTTATTCTAGCTGGAGTCTACTTTTCTATGCATGCGGAGCGTATAGCTGTAAGGATTCCAATTATGGACCCGCTCACGACTCTTGATTTATTTTTCGGGCTTGTATTTATCGTGTTAGCAATTGAAGCAGCCCGCCGGACAATGGGCTTTCCGATTATTGCGATTGTGCTCGCCGGTTTTAGCTATATTTTCTTCGGGCATTATTTGCCGGGGATCTGGCAGCACCGGGAGTTTTCTTTTACAGACGTCATGCATGAGCTCGCCTTCAGCTATAACGGATTGTGGGGTTCTCCAATTTCGGTAGCGGCAACCTTCGTGTTTATGTTCCTCTTGTTTGGTGCGTTTTTAAAACAGGCTGGAGCAGGTGAATTTTTCTTTCAATTGTCGACTGCGATTGCTGGGAGAACACGAGGCGGCGCAGCGAAAGTGGCTGTGTTAACAAGTGCCTTTTTCGGATCTATCTCCGGAAGTCCAACGGCGAATGTTGTTGCGACTGGATCTTTTACGATTCCAGTGAGTAAAAGAAGTGGCTATAAACCGTCTGTTGCTGCGGGTATTGAAGCTGCCGCGTCAACTGGTGGAAGCATTCTACCGCCGATTATGGGTTCATCTGCCTTCTTAATGGCCGCGGTAACCCAAATCCCATATGGGATGATTGCGCTTGCTGCAACAATTCCCGCGATTCTTTATTATGTTTCCTTACTGTTGATGGTTCATTTAGAGGCAGTGCGTTCTAATATGCCCCGGCCGAAAGAGGAAAATATCCCTGACATTAAAAAGGTTCTGAAAGAAGGCTGGTATCATATTATCCCCTTCATCGTGCTTATGTATTTCCTTATTCAGGGATATAGTGCAGCAAGAACAGGATTTTACGCAATTCTAGCTATTATCGTCGTAAGCTGGTTTCGCAGAGAGACACGGATTGGTTTTAAAGCGACGATTCAAGCACTTGTTGACGGTGCAAAATCGTCCATTCCTGTTACGGCGGCTTGTGCTGTTGCAGGCTTAATCATTACCGCAATCATGTCTACAGGACTTGGAGGGAAATTGACAAGTATTGTGCTTGGTTTAACGAGCGGACTTCTTATTCCTACATTACTGCTTGTAATGATTATTTGTATTGTATTAGGGATGGGCATGCCGGTCGCTGCTGCTTATATTTTAACAGCCATGCTTGCTGCTCCTGCATTAATTGAATTAGGTGTTCAGCCAATGGCAGCACATTTATTTATCGTTTATTTCTCTATTTTTTCAGCAATTACGCCACCAGTTGCGGTTGCAGCTTATGCAGCTGCTGGAATTGCCGAGGAAAATCCGAACCGAGTTGGCTTAGAGGCCGTAAAGCTTGGAATCGTTGGGTTTATTATTCCATTTATGTTCGTGCTGGAGCCAGCATTGTTGCTGGATGGTTCAATCGGAGACATCGTTCTGGCTGTTCTTACAGCTTTACTTGGTATTGTTGCACTTACTGGAGCGATGATTGGCTGGCTCGTTACGAGTGCGACCGTACTAAATCGTATCCTTTTATTAAGTAGTGGCTGTTTGTTTGTATTCCCAAGTATCGTTTTGAACATAGCTGGGCTTGTATTGGTTCTCTTTGTTTTCTTCATGCAAAGAGGGTCGAGGGAGCAGGTTCCTCGAACTATTCAATAACCGAGTGTGAGGAGTCTAACTTTTACCAAGAAACTAAAAGCGGAGCAGTTCCCGAATGGGCTTAGCTAGTTCGGGAACTAGCACACTTCCGCCACGTAGTGAGGGTAAGAAACTATCCTAAAGCTATTCTTTCATAATGCTTATACAAGGAATGAAATTTACCGGAATAATTGACATGCCATGGCTTTTTCTTCCCGCAAAAGTGAATGATCGCTGTATTGTGAATAACGTAATCCATATCAATTTTATTTTTGTTAGCTAAACGATAATACAGATAAAACCGTGCATCGAAGTTATATAAGATTTCATCTATATTTTTTATTTTTGCCGAGTATAAACCATTTAAAATATCCTGATCAGGCAAGATTAACTTTTTCCTGTTTTCCTCCACAAATTTATAAATCTCCTCTTCCTTGATTTCCATCCGTTGACGTTCTAAATTCATTAACAGAACACCAGAATTATAATATTCATCTATTTCATAGCCCGGAAAGCGAATTTTGTTAATATCGCTTAAAATGGAACGATCATGGAACGCAGCAGCGTATAGATGTTCCGAAATTTCCATATCGTACAAGGTGCGAATTTCATTTATGACCAGAATATCTGGATCAAGATAAAGAATTCGATCGAGCTCTTGCGGTAGCATTTGGTAAGCTAGTAAACGATAATACATTTCTTTCGTAAAATGCTTAACAACTGGAGCATTAGAAAAGTGCTTCTCTTCCACTGTAATCACGACAAGCTCCTGACCCTCTTGTTGAATATACCGCATGAGATCATCCAGTTCCTCATCTTCAATAGACGAATGCATTAGATAAATAGCAAAGGATTCTCCAGGGTTATTTACAAAAAGGGACTTCAGCATTGTCTTTAATGGATTGATATAATTTGAATTCAACGTTACGAGGATATTCATGATTTTCTTTTCCCACCCTATTTTTTATTGCTTCATGACTCAACTTTCGCACTGCAGAAATTCACATCATTTTCAGGGCCTGACAAACTCACCCGGCAGCCAAAATCCACTCTTGCTAGTTATTCACAAATCCACCCGCTTGCTTTAAAACTTCCATCTCTAATACCGTTACCCCAATTTCTATATCTTTTTCCTCCGTAAATTCATCAGGATGGTGGCTCAGACCATCGACAGAAGGAACGAATATAAGAGTAGTCGGCCAGCGTGAAGCTGTGTTCATCGCGTCATGCCCTGCACCACTCGCCATAAACATATAAGAAACCCCGGCCTCCTCACATGTCACTGCAACCGCCTGTGCAAGTCCTTCATCCATCATGACCGGATCATCATTTTGGATGATCTCCATTGAAATTGGTGTCGCACGCTTCTTCTCGATTTGCTCTGCCTTTTCCTTTATCCGTTCAAGCACCCGTTCACGTGAATCAGCATATATACTGCGGATATCCACCTTGAGTGATGCACTGCCGGGCACGACGTTCATGGCCCTTGGCGATATATCAAGTACTCCGACAGTTGCAACCGTTTCATATTCATCTTCCAAAAGACCCGCTTCTTCCACTGCAAGCGATAACTCAGCTGCAGCAAGCAATGCATCACGCCGATTCTTCATCCCTGTCGTTCCGGAGTGGGAACTCTTCCCGGAAATATGAATTGCTAAACGGAGTGGTCCTGCAATACCTGTTACAATACCGATTTGTTTGTTTTCCTTGATTAACTTTGGTCCTTGCTCAATATGCAATTCGTAAAATGCCTTTACACGTCTATTGCTCTGATCAGCCTGTGGAAACTGGTCCAACTCAAGCCCCTGTTCCTTGACCGCTTCCCTAAGTGACACTCCATTTCTATCCCGCAAGTTTTCCAATGTCGCAAGGTCTACCTTATTCATCATCACCTTACTCCCAAGCGTCGCGAAATTAAAACGCGATGATTCTTCACAAGTAAAACCGATTAATTCAACCGGATGCTGCGTCCTTATCTCTGCCTCTTTTATCGAACGGATAATTTCAAATCCAGCTACTACCCCAAGTAGACCATCATACCTTCCGCCTTGGTAAATCGTATCTAAATGAGAGCCAATAATGACGGGGGGAAGCGAGTCATCCGCACCAGGCAGGCGGACGATAACATTCCCTGCGGCATCAATTTCCGTTTCAAGCCCAAGCAGTGTCCCTTCTCTCATCAAATATTGCTTTGCGATATATTCTTCGTATGTATAGGCAACCCGCTCAATCCCGCGATCCGTTTCACCCAATTCATTCAATATATGCAGCGTTTCCATCAAGCGATCGATTTTCATAAGACCCATCCCCATTATAAAGCATTATGTATACCTATAATTTACAGTATATTCCGCAATAACTCCAGGAAATTTTTGCATGCACGCAAATAAGGTCAAGGGGTCTAGTCCTTGACCGAAGCAAAATCATGAGCATAAGTTGTTGTTCAAGCTTTATTTCTGGTGCAGCTTGTAATGCAGTTCTCTAACCCTTTCCGCAAGCTCAGAAACTGGCCCATCAACTACCGCACCGCGAATAACGTCTTGGATCGGCAAATTCCGAACAGGCGACGGAGCAACCCCCAGTTCACTCATCCATTCCGCAAGCTGCTCCGAAGAACTTGCATATACAATCCGACCTAAACCAACCCAGCCATGAGCCGCTGAACACATCGGACAATGTTCACCTGAAGTATAAACAGTCGCTTTACTTCTTTCTTCCGGTTTCATATTCTCAGCTGCCCAGCGCGCGATAGCGAATTCCGGATGTTGCGTATGGTCTCCGCTTGCAACATGGTTATGGTCTTCAAAAAGTACCTCTCCATCTGCTGAGACGAGAACAGAACCGAATGGCTCGTCACCTTTCTCTAGAGCGATTTTTGCCAATTCCACACAACGACGTAAATGCTTTAAATCTGTATCTGTTATCATATTGTAGCCCTCCTTCGTTTCATGTACCCATATTCTATCTATGTACCCATTCACTTTACAAGCTTTCCGATTCCTTGAGAACGACCTCTTTCGAACCTCCTTGCAACCTTAGAAAGTAAAATATCCCAGCGATAATCAGGATACCACCAACAGCTTCTACTAGCGTAATCATCTCATTTAAAAGGAATATTGCTAAAACAGAAGCCCCAATTGGTTCTCCTAACGTAGCCATGGATACAGTTGTAGTATTGACATAGTTTAATAGCAAATTGAAAATAATATGTGCCCCTGTTGGAAAAATAGCGAGCATCATGAAGACGGCCCAATCATTTGTACTATAACCGGTAAAAGGTATCCCGCCAATTAAATTAAAGATAGCAACCGTTACCCCAGCCACAAAGAAGACTAAAAAGCTGTATACCCAATGATTAATTGATTTTACATTCCGTTGCCCGATCATTAAATATAGAACAACAGAAACAACGGCAAAGAAAGATAAAATATTTCCAAAGAAAGCGCCACTCCCGCCTCCTAAATTACCTCCACCAACAATGACAACCCCGATAAAAGCAACTCCCATCGCAAACACGGTACGAACATCTACCTTTTCTTTAAAGAAGAGTAGTCCCAGAACTAAAGCAATCGCAGGCTGTAGCGCTAGAATTAAAGTAGAACTTGCCACCGTCGTATGATTTAAGGATTCAAACCATAATCCAAAATGTCCGGCTAAAAATATACCAGCAAATACAATCGCTACCCATTCTCTCGCATGTATCCCAAGAAATGTTTTCCGATGTTTAATAACCATAGGAAGAATGATTAGACATGCCAAAAACATCCGGTACATGACCATAACCGTTGAAGGTGCATCCGATAACTTCACAAGTATTGCAGATAAGGAGATACAAATAATTGTAATGATTAAAAGAATGTTAATCGTTCTCTGCTTCAATCATTTCCCTCCCTTATTCAATCTTCTTTAAGAATCTCATACAATCGTTCGACCGCTTCTGGAATTTCTTCTTTAGAAATATTAGCAAATCCTAACACAAGCACAATTTTATTCCCCCTATCAACTTGCTCTTCCTTTAGCATGAACCGAGTTAAAGGGTACAACTCAAGCTTCTTATTCTTCGCCAGCTGAGCTACCTCCTCATATGTCTTATTCGTTTTAAACTCAGCTAGAAAGTGCAAGCCAGCTCGAATATCCTTAATATGAATATCCTTCATAAATTTTCGTTTTAATTCTTCAACTAACAACTCCCGCTTTTCCTCGTAGCTATTATTCGTCCGATTAATATGCTTAGCATATTCTCCAGTTTCAATAAAGTAGTGAAGCGTATTATAAACTGAGCACATTACTTCCTTGAATCCAACCAGAATATTTACGTCGATATTCCCTTAACAAAGCAGGAGGCAAGACGAAATAGCTAACTCGTAAGCCTGGCATCATTGTTTTTGAAAAAGTCCCTGTATAAATAACACGCTCATGTCTGTCTAAACTTTGTAAAGAAGGAATGTTATCTGTACCATATTTATATTCACTATCATAATCAGCTTCTATAATATAAGTATTCTCCTGATTCACTGCCCAATTCAGCAATTCCATCCTTTTAGAAATCGGCATAATTATTCCTGTTGGGAATTGATGAGATGGAGTAATAATTAAAAGATTTGGATTAAGTTCTTTCACCTCTTTCACATCAATCCCTTTATCAACTAAAGAAATGGGGGCAACTTGATGATTCGTATCTTTTAATTGTTGATAAAGCCTAGAGTATTCTGGGTTTTCAATAGCTGTCGTAATTCCAGATGGTAACATATTCATTATCTGCCAAAGAAGCGGCTGGGTTCCTGGTCCGATTATCACTTGTTCCGGTTCACACATCACTCCGCGGGAAACAGCGATAAGGCGAGCTATCGTTTGCCTGACAAGATAAGGGCCTTGAGGGTGGGATATTTCTGATAGCTCTTTTTTGTGATGTTTAATTGCCATCCTTTCACATTTCATCCATGCTTTAAAGGGAAATATCGAAAGGTCTGTCGACATATGTGATAAAGAAATCCAGCTTTCTTTATCATCCTCAGACGTCTCTTTTTCTTTCAAATCATCGGGAAAATCCGGTCGCATGGAAAACTCTTGCAGACTCATAAATTGTTTAATATCTTCCACATAATACCCTTTTCGTTCCACGGTATAAATATATCCTTCTGCAAGTAGTTGTTCATACGCGTTCGTAACCGAATTATTACTTACTCCCAGCTCTTGTGCTAGCTTTCTTTTAGAAGGAAGCTTTTCACCGGGAGCCAATTTATTTGCTAAAATACTCTTTTTCATTTCTAAGT
>NZ_JAXHDC010000046.1:0-26350 GCF_037072045.1 Oceanobacillus sp. MO10714A
TTCTGGTCGCCTCATTTTTCCGAGGCAACTTTTATATAATATCATCCATTTCATTTTAAGTCAACCTTTTTTCTCGAAAAAGTTTTATTTTTTTAGAAAGGGATGGATGGGCCTGAGTGGACTCGAACCACCGACCTCACGCTTATCAGGCGTGCGCTCTAACCAGCTGAGCTACAGGCCCCTTTTAATGGAGCGGGTGAAGGGAATCGAACCCTCATCATCAGCTTGGAAGGCTGAGGTTTTACCACTAAACTACACCCGCATAATCGAAATGGTCGGGAAGACAGGATTTGAACCTGCGGCCCCTTGGTCCCAAACCAAGTGCTCTACCAAGCTGAGCTACTTCCCGCCGACCAACGCGCCCGAGAGGAGTCGAACCCCTAACCTTTTGATCCGTAGTCAAACGCTCTATCCAATTGAGCTACGGGCGCAGAATTTCTTTTATGTTATATAGTAGAAAATAAAAAAAGTGCGGTCGAGAGGACTTGAACCTCCACGGGATTTAACTCCCACTAGGCCCTCAACCTAGCGCGTCTGCCATTCCGCCACGACCGCATAATAAAATATGTTTTTTAACAAAAGGATAAAATTATTGTTTCTAATAATTGTCTGTCTATCATTTTATCCCGATTGATCACAAATCGTTACTGTGTAGTTTGGGAAAATAAATGGCTGGGCTACTAGGATTCGAACCTAGGAATGACGGGACCAAAACCCGTTGCCTTACCGCTTGGCTATAGCCCAACAACGAATGGCGGTCCGGACGGGACTCGAACCCGCGACCTCCTGCGTGACAGGCAGGCATTCTAACCAACTGAACTACCGGACCCACTTCATCTTATATTATAGAGTTAGAAGTTTAGAATCTAACCCCGACTCCCAGAAACTCCCTCCGCAAACAAATGCTTCTCAAATACTATGCGTTTTCGGGAAATTGTTTGTGGATTTGTTTCTAAACGATCGTTTCAATCTTTTTATAAAAGATGACCCGTACGGGATTCGAACCCGTGTTACCGCCGTGAAAGGGCGGTGTCTTAACCACTTGACCAACGGGCCATATATTTAAATGGCGGAGAAGGAGGGATTTGAACCCTCGCGCCGGTAAAACCGACCTACACCCTTAGCAGGGGCGCCTCTTCAGCCTCTTGAGTACTTCTCCGAATGGCTCCACAGGTAGGATTCGAACCTACGACCGATCGGTTAACAGCCGATTGCTCTACCACTGAGCTACTGTGGAATGTTTGAACTGTTAAATAATGTCAACGAGAAATATAATACCTTATTGCTGAACACTTGTCAACTACTTTTTTTAATGTTTCAAACTAACGATTTGGGACAACCAAAAACGTTAGCTTATATAATTTAACATGGTTTTTACATTTCGTCAACGCATTTTTACAAGTTTCATGTTTTACTGCTGAAGAGATGCTGATTCGGCTCGGCCATTTTTTCAGTTTCTTCCTATTGTATAGCAACCAATTTCCCTTTACATTTTCCGCAGACATATTTCTTAGTATCGACCTTGCGTTTCCTTTTATATAACCTTCCGCAACGGGAACATTCATATTTATATTTAAAAGAATTAATTTCAGATGGAAGTGGTTTGCAGTGCCGAGGGGATCCTGTCTTCTTTAATAACTCTTTAAAATCCCGATCACCATGCTTATATCCCTTTCCCTCAATATGTAAATGGTAATGGCATAATTCATGTTTGATAATACCATGAAATTCAGTTTCATCCGTTTCAAGCGCGTATTTCGGATTTAGTTCTATTAATCGTTTCGTTGGTATATATCTTCCTCCGGTTGTCCGAAGTCTATGATTGAAGCGCACCTGGTCCTTAAACGGTTTATGGAAAAAAGTAACCGAAAGATGGTGAACCAACTCCTTTAATTTCTGCTCATTCATTGTAAATAACTTCCTTACTATCCTATTTTTCTCCCATTATATCATAATAAGCGCTCGCATCTTTATGTCCTGCTTTTTAATAAGCAAGTTTATTGTTATTCTAATTAATTCTAGTATAAGATATACAGATGAATGACTATCAATAGACCCAAACACTCTGTTACATCCCCTCTTTTTCTCATTTAATATTATTAATTGAGAAAAAGAAGATGAATAATCAAATAATCTTCTTCTAACCTTCTTCTTAAGGGAATAATCTGTCATTTCGATTCTGAAGCGAGGCTTAGCTTTAATTGATGCATTTAGTATTTCCAAGCAGTAAATATTAGGCTATATTAATAGTAATCTGCTAATAATTGTGTTATTATAATAATTGTAGTTAATAGATTAGGGAGGAATTAAAAGTATGGAAAACAACAAAAAGAATATGAAAATGACCACAGCTTTTGGTACACCAGTTCCTAACGATTATGATTCCAAAACAGCTGGTCCCCGTGGTCCTTTATTAATGGAAGACTTTTGGTTCTTAGAGAAACTAGCACATTTTGATAGAGAAGTAATTCCAGAGCGTCGTATGCATGCTAAAGGTGGCGGTGCTTATGGTACATTAACTGTAACAAACGACATCACAAAGTATACCAAAGCTAAACTTTTCTCTGAAGTTGGTAAGAAGACAGAAATGTTTGCACGTTTCTCTACTGTAGCTGGTGAACGTGGTGCTGCTGATGCAGAACGTGATATCCGCGGAGCAGCTTTGAAATTCTATACAGAAGAAGGTAACTGGGATTTAGTTGGTAACAACACCCCTGTATTCTTCTTTAGAGATCCTAAGCGTTTCCCTGATTTAAACCACGTCGTGAAGAAAGACCCAGTAACAAACTTGCATAACGCACAAGCAAACTGGGATTTCTGGAGTAGCCTTCCAGAAGCATTACACCAAGTAACAATTATCATGTCTGACCGTGGTATTCCGAAAGACTTCAGACATATGCATTTGTTTGGAAGTCATACGTATAGTATGTTCAACGCTGATAATGAGCGTCATTGGGTTAAATTCCATTTCTATTCTCAACAAGGTATCGAAAACCTTACGGATGAAGAAGCGGAAGAAGTAATTGCAAAAGACCGTGACAGCAGTATCCGTGATTTACGTGAAGCAATTGATCGTGGTGAAAATCCGAAGTGGAAAATGTACATCCAAGTAATGACAGATGAGCAAGCGAAAAATCATTCAGACAACCCGTTTGACTTAACTAAGGTATGGTATAAAGGTGACTACCCACTAATCGAAGTTGGTGAATTAGAGCTAAACCGTAACCCACAAAACTATTTTGAAGAAGTTGAGCAAGCGGCATTTGCTCCAACTAACATTGTACCTGGTATCGGATTCTCACCAGATAGAATGCTTCAAGGAAGACTATTCTCTTACGGTGATACACAACGTTACCGCTTAGGTGTTAACCACTGGCAAATTCCAGTTAACTATCCGAAAAACGCTGAGAACTTCCACCCATACCACCGTGACGGTGCAATGCGTATCGTTCCTTACCAAGGAGGACACGTATCGTACAACCCGAACAGCTATGGTGAGTGGGAAGACAGCCCAGAGCATCAGGAGCCACCATTAGAGCTTGGCGGAGATGCAAATTACTGGGACTTCGATGAACAAGATGAGAACTTCTACGAGCAGCCTGGTAAGTTATTCCGTCTTCAGTCTCCTGAAGCACAACAACGTCTATTCGAAAACACTGCAAGAAACATGGACGGTGTATCTAAAGACGTACAGTTAAGACATATCGTCAACTGCTACAAAGCTGATCCAGCTTACGGAGAAGGAGTAGCAAAAGCACTCGGTATCTCTCTAAGCGAAGTTGAAGCAGCTGTTGATAAAGAATAAATTCTAAAGCGAAAGCGCCCATGTAGGTTTAAAACGCGATTCGTTTCGCAACACCTGAGACTGCAATTACTCGTTCCACCGAGGAGCATTTGCACGAGCACATCCAGTAGTCGCAGCGACGTACGGAATGTGCCTCCTAGGATGGTACAGGGGTGAAGAAAGTCTCGCTAATCGCTGGACGGCAAGAATGAAAAAATCTGCTGGGAGCATCAAGTGCTCCTCAGCAGATTTTTTAGTTTGTCACCATGGAAAGGGCTATACGCCCTTTTTCTTCATCTACATTTTCCACCCAAACCGTCACAACATCCCCAACAGAAGCAATGTCCATTGGATGCTTCACAAATTTAGTGGACATTTTAGATATATGCACGAGTCCGTCTTGCTTTACTCCAATATCGACAAAGACACCAAAGTCGACAACATTACGTACGGTACCTTGCATCTCCATTCCCGGTTTTAAATCTTCGAGAGATAAAACATTCCGCTTCAATAAAGGTTGCGGGAAATCATCGCGCGGATCTCTTTCCGGACGGCTTAGTGCATCGATAATATCCTTTAATGTCGGTTCACCGATAGCTAGTTCTTCAGCAATCTCTTTACTACTGATTGTCTTAAACTTTTCACGCAATTCGTCTGTTCCGATATCTTCTATTGTATAGCCTAATAATTTCAGAAGTTCTTCTGTCGGTTTATAGCTCTCCGGGTGAATCGGTGTCCGGTCAAGCGGGTTTTCTCCATCAATAACCCGCAAGAAACCAATCGCTTGTTCATAAGTTTTAGCCCCGAGCCGTGGAATCTTCTTCAATTGTTTCCTATTCGTGAACTTTCCTTCCTCATTTCGTCTTGTTACGATATTATTGGCTACGGTCTTACTTAGACCAGATACATATTGTAATAAAGAAGTAGAGGCGGTATTCACATTAACACCAACTTGGTTAACAGCTGTTTCTACGACAAATGTTAAAGACTCATTCAACGCTTTCTGACTGACATCATGCTGATATTGACCAACACCAATCGACTTGGGATCGATTTTTACAAGTTCTGCAAGCGGGTCCTGCACACGGCGGGCAATTGAAGCAGCACTCCGTTCCTCTACTTGTAAATCAGGAAACTCTTCCCGTGCAAGTTCTGATGCAGAGTACACACTCGCCCCTGCTTCATTCACAATAATATACGGAATGTCGAGCCCATTTTTTTGAATACAATCAGAAATAAATTGCTCGGTCTCCCGGGATGCCGTGCCATTCCCAATCGCAATTAGTTCCACCTTATATTTCTCAATAAAATGAAGGACTGTTTCCTCTGCACCTTTCACGTCGAGTCTCGGAGCTGTAGGATAGATCACAGAGACGTCATGAACTCTCCCTGTTTCATCAACTAAAGCTAACTTGCAGCCTGTCCGGAATGCAGGGTCGACACCAAGGATTGTTCTTCCTTTTAATGGCGGCTGGAGGAGTAGGTTTTTTAAATTTACGGCAAAGACGTCAATCGCTTGGTCCTCCGCTTTTTCAGTCAGTGCATTCCGGATCTCTCTTTCAATTGAGGGTTGGATCAATCGTTTATAACTATCCTCTACCGCAAGCTTTAAAAACTCAGCAACCGCACCAGTAGTAGAACGCTTCACCGTTTTCCGGTTCAAATAGTCGACAACCTTCTCGATTGGTGGCTGAATGGATACTTTTAAAACATCTTCCTTTTCTCCGCGATTAAGCGCGAGGATACGGTGCGATACAAGCGAACGGATATTTTCTTCGTATTCGTAATACATTTCATATACTTTCTTTTCATCGAGTTCCTCGTTCTTCACTTCGGAAACGAGCTTACCACGCTTCCATGTCTCCTCTCGAATATATTCCCGGTACTCTGGAATATCAGAAATCCATTCAGCGATTATATCATTCGCACCTTCTAGCACTTCTGCCACTGTAGTTAATTCATACTCATCGGACAAATAATTTTCCGCTTCTTTATGTAAATCAATATCGTTTTGTTCCCAAATTAGAGTTGCGAGCGGTTCAAGACCTTTCTCCTTCGCCTTCGTTGCCCGGGTTCTTCGCTTCTGTTTATATGGCCGATATAAATCTTCCACCCGCTGTAACTGGGTTGCTGATTTAATCTCCAATGCCAGTTCTTCCGTTAACTTGCCCTGCTCCTTAATAATGCGCAACACTTCTTCTTTACGCTGGGATAATTGAAGTGCGTACGTCCATTTATCTTGAATCAATTTAATTTCTACTTCATCAAGTCCACCTGTAATTTCCTTTCGGTAACGCGCAATAAAAGGTACAGTGTTTCCCTCATCAAATAAAGCAATAACTTTTTCAATTACAGGCGTTTTTATATTTGTTTCTCTAGCTACCAATTGAAATAACTCATTATCATAACTCATCGACATATCTTCCTCCTTATTCCTCTATTTTACCAGAATTCAGGATATAGCGTCAGCTTCACGCGAAAAAACCGGCGCCTAGCACCGGTTCTCCATATTCCTCCTCAATCATACCTTATCGCAATTAGCGTCGTATCATCGCTGCGATTTGGTTCAGAAGTTAATTCATAGGATTTGGTAATTCTATTTACATCTTTATCGGTGAAATAACAGTGGGATAACTCTTTATCCTTCACACCATCTGAAAACATAATAAAATTAGTGCCTTTGTTCAACTTATAGTTTTCCACTTTAATGGAGCGCTTATACCCCGCCAGATAGCCAGTGTTCGGGATATTACGCTTTTTCACTCGATCATCAGTCACTGTCATAATCCCGATATTTCCAATTGAAGAGAAAGAGTAGACCTCGGACCGGAAATCCATCTTCAAGATACCGAGGACTACCCCACGCTTCCCATATAAAATTTCGTTGCTTTTTCTAACGAGTTCTTCCACACTAACATGATTGTTCTCTTTAATAATGTCAATGACCGCCTGGGAAGATTCCATAGCATACTCTCCACTTCCGAGCCCATCAGCGATCGCACAAATAAAATGGTCCTCTGTCTCATTGTAGAAATAACTGTCTCCACAAAAAGTATTCCCTTGCTTTGGCTGTTGGTACACGGAAACAAATACATTTGATTGTCCCATATTAATCCAACACCTCGGATTGGTCCGTTTGGATTGCTTCCCTTAATTTTAATAAGGCTTTCCGAAGTAATCTGGAGACGTGCATCTGCGAAATACCTAATATTTCACCCGTTTCCTTCTGACTCTTATTCTCAAAATACGTGTATTGTAAAATAAGCTGCTCCCGCTTGGATAAAATCGGCATTACTTTCTCGAGGATCATTCGCTGATCGATTGTATCATAACTCGTATCTTCATCTCCGACGAGATCTAGTATTGCAACTGTACTTCCTTCCGAATCCGCTTCAACTTTTCTGTCAACGGAAAGTGCTTTATAACTTTTACCCATTTCCATCGTTTCCAGCACTTCTTCTTCAGAAACTTCCAGGTAATCTGCAATTTCTTCCACCGTAGGAGATTTCTGATTCGCCCTTGTCAGCTCATCAACTGCCTTTTTAATTTTCGGCCCAAGTTCTTTAATTCGCCTCGGGACATGGACACTCCATGTTTTGTCACGCAAGTAGCGTTTAATTTCACCAATGATCGTCGGAATCGCAAAGGATTCAAACGATTTCCCGAACGTTTCATCATACCTCTTCACAGCGGCTAAAAGACCAATCATCCCAACCTGCGTGAGATCTTCATAAATAATGCTGTTTCTTGAATATTTTCTTGCAATGGATCCCACCAGGTCTTTATAATGTAATACAATCTTTTCCTGAACTGCTTCATCAGTGGGGTTTTCTTGTAAATGTCTTATCCATTGGTATACCTCATCTCTTCCTTTATGATGTGGTTGAGATTCGGTCGCCATCTAGACCCACCTCTGCTTCATTTATATATTTAGTCATAATGATAATAATTCCACTATGATCATGTATTTCTACTTTATCCATTAGTGCATCGATTAGGAAAAGACCAAACCCACCTTCCTGTAAATCCTCCACTGGTTTTGATTTCTTGTATGGACCTGCCTTTTTACGGACTTCTTCTACATCAAAGCTAACTCCTCGGTCTGCAACCATCACTTCAAGACGATCTTCATAGATACCGAAGCCAATTTGGATCTCACCTTTTTCATCCTTTTCATAGGCATGGGTGACTGCGTTTGTTATCGCTTCTGAAATGGCAATTTTTAAGTCCTCTATACTCTCATAGGAAAAGCCCATTCGGTTCGCAATACCAGAGAGACTCAATCGAATGACACCAATATATTCTGCTTTAGCCGGGATTGTCATTTCAACAAATTCAAACTTCTCCATTATTCATTTCCACCTCTAATCGCTGCCTTAATATCCATAATTTCATCCAGCCCGGTAATCTGGAATAGACGGTAAACGCGGTCTTGGAGGTTCACCAACTTTAGCTCACTATCATTCTCTTTAGTGGACTTCAACGCACCAATGAACAATCCAAGGCCAGTACTATCCATGTATGTAACATGTTCCAAATCAACAATGACTTCCTGTCCGGCTTTTTTCGTTACAATTCCAAATGTTTCCTTCAGGTCAGGAGCGGTATATGCATCTATCTCCCCAGCAAGTGTTATAATTGATTGGTTTCCTTCTTCGGTAAGTGTAATTTCAAGATTCAAGGTAATCCCCCCATCTAATAATATATTCTAAATATATGGATTTACTATTTCTAGACACATATCTTTATTACCCGGTTGCAAAAAGTCTTAAACCGTCTTTCGTAAAATTAATAAACTAAAATCATCTTGAAGCTGGAAATCTTGCAACCTTTCAAAATAACGATAAACTTCTTGCACCATATCTTGAGCGGACAGATGCAAGTATTGTCGAATCACATCAAACACCTCATCGATTTCGATGAACCGGTCACCATCCCGGCATTCCGTGACACCATCTGTCATTAAGACAATCATGTCGTTTTTTGCGATTTCAATTTCCGCTTGTTCATATTCTACATCTTCGGAAACACCGAGAACAAGACCAGCTGTTGAAAACTCTGTAAAACGGTCCTCATCAGCACAATAATAGTAGCCCGGTTCGTGTCCGGCAAAGGAATAAACAAGTTTGCCCGTTTCTGGGTTATATTCGCCATACATCATGGTAATGAACATATTGGACTCGGTGTTCCTTTCCACGACCCGGTTTAAATTCCCCAAAATGACCGGTGGTGGCGTAGACTCTTTCGGCAAACTATCTAACGAATATTTGATCATCGACATGCACAGTGCAGCCGGTACACCTTTTCCAATCACATCTGCCATTGCAATCCCGATTGTACCATCCAAGTTTTGCAAAAAGCTATAGTAATCACCGTTCATCTGGTTAGCCGGAACACTGATAACACCGATATCGAGCCCGGCTATATCCGGCTTCTTCGTTTTTAATAATGTCTTCTGCATCTGTGCAGCAACCGATATTTCCGATTTTAAAGCAATTTGCTGTTCTCGGAGGTTTTGAATTTCTTGATGGGCAAGTCCATAAGATATCATCGCTTCCAAAAGGAAATCAAGTGAATGTTCAAAGGAAGCGAATAAGTCCGGATATAACTCTTTCAGCGCTTTAATATGTATATTGACAATTTCCTCCGGTAAGATATTATGCTTGATAAAAGCTTTGCTGACCAATTCAACACCGTAGAGTGCTTTTTCATCTTGAAACTCAATATATTCCGCCAGCAGTTTTTTATATTCATCTGCTTTTTCCTTGAAAAAATTCTCCATTGTATTCCCCCTATCTCGATCTCCATCGCTCTTACCTTATATAATAAGGATGGAGTGCAAGCTGATAGCAAACACTCCATAACTCTTCAAGATTATCTAGTACGCTTCGTAATTAGCGCAGCCACTTAACCGTTTTAATTGTTGTACCTTTCCCTATCTCGGAATAAGCTTCGAATTCATCCATCAAGCGTTTTACTCCAGGCAATCCAGCGCCTAGTCCTCCAGATGTCGTAAAGCCATCTTCCATTACTTGACTTATATCAGAAATCCCTGGGCCCTCGTCTTCAGCAATTAAACACAGCCCTGTCCTACTATTATTATAGATTATTTCATAGGATATCTTCCCTTGATCGGCATATAAATATATATTTCGAGCGAGTTCCGATATTGCAGTCGCAATTCGAGCTTGATCAACGGTACTGAAGCCGATTTCTTTCGCCATTTCCCTACCAAGCTGACGCGCCCCTACAATATCCCACTCTTTATGAATGTGCACACAGGACTGAGGGTTCATCTATTATACCCCCAATTCCTTATGGAGTTTGAGAAGCCCTTGCTCAAGATCCAATGCGGTTGGTACATTTTTCATATTTATTCCTAGATCAATCAATGTCATTGCAACAGCGGGTTGAATACCCGTTAATACTACTTTCGCCCCCATTAAATCTGACATTGTAACCACATCTCCAAGAACTTTCGCAATGAATGAATCGATGATATCGACCGATGTTAAATCAATCACTACTCCAGAAGACTCTGTTTTATATATTTCATCCAATAAATCTTCTTGGAACTGTATAGCTGTCTGATCATCTATTTCTGTTTGAATCGATATCAGCAGATAATTATTCAGCTTAAGAATTGGTATACGCAAAGATCTCACTCTCCTTTATATCGAATCAATAATATTCTTTATCTGTTCTTCCCTGCTTTTCCCTTCTAGCGGAACAATTTTCCTGTTCGTTATTTCCAGTGCAGACATGAATCCTTTTTTCAAGGAGCTCTTTGTCGAAAAATCGCTTAAATCAATGCCTAAATTCACAATTGTTTGGGCAATTTCCGGACGGATACCAACTAGAATACATTTCGCCCCGATTAAATGGACGGCTTCCGCTGCTTGAATAATATGATGCGCAACCATCGTATCAACAACTGGTACGCCTGTAATATCAATAAGGACAACTTCCGAGTTATGGTTGATCGTACCTTGCAGCAAATTTTCCATAATTAACTTTGCCCGTTCGGTATCAATCGTCCCGATAAGCGGCATGATTGTAATCCTGTCCATTACTGGGATAAGGGGGGCTGACAATTCCTGAAGTGCAACACGCTGCAAGGAAACGATCTGTTCCCAGTTGCCTGTGTATTCATTTACCAACTTGCGAATAATCGGTTCCACCCAGTCATCCACACTTTGAAATACACTTTTAATCTGTTCCGTATCGTCCATATCGTCCAGATTAGACAAGATATAATCAACGGTCACCCGTCTAAATACTTGTAAGCCATCCGTAATATAGCTTAGTGGCCAGCCAAGATTAATAATTTTCTCGGAGAATTGTTCAACTTCTTCCATCGATCCTTGACTTTGAATACTTGTAAAAATCACATTCATAAATTCGCGGTTCGTGCTTTCGTAAAGCTCGTCCCCGATATTTGTTGTGTAATTTTCATCTTTCAGATTGCGAACATTATCCATCCACATCTGAACAATAGCATCACTGTTTTCAAGAACAATTCGTTTAAACTTTGTCTCCACTCTTAATACCCCCGTCTTCTATATTCATGCTTATTCCCTATAATAACATGCTTTTTCATCGTTAGACTATTTCGAAACCATTTTATCCAATAATTCGCGTCTAATTAGGAATGCATCGTATTTTGTACGAAAATGCCTAAAAAAACCATTCTTTAAAAATCGTACCATACCAACTCCCCGCCAAAAAGAGAAAGAAGGACTATTTCAAGAGTAAGGAAAGCACAAAAAAACCTTCCAATTATTATAGTTGAAAGGTTTCATCAATGATCATATATATCCTTCAGCCCTAGGCTTATTTCAATCGCCCGGTTAATTTTCTCCATCATTTCTTTATCTAGTCTTGTTATTCGATCTGTTAATCGCTGCTTATCCAACGTTCGAATCTGTTCCAAGAGAATAACAGAATTTCGGTCAAAACCATATTTTTTGGCATCGATTTCAACATGGGTAGGCAACTTAGCCTTTTGGATTTGTGCTGTGATAGCTGCTACAATTACCGTTGGACTAAAACGATTTCCGATATCATTCTGGATAATCAATACCGGACGCACTCCTCCCTGTTCGGATCCAACCACAGGAGATAAGTCAGCGAAGTATACCTCGCCTCTTTGCACGTTCAAATGCTACACCCCGATCACAGTGCGCTCTAGGGTGTCATCAGCCTCCTCTTCAGCCTGGAAAGCCTCTGAAGCTATGTTAAGATTAATGTGGCCCATTTCTTCATAACCGCGTCGCATCGTTTCCATAAATTGCTGGAAATGCGCCTGTTTCTTCTGCTCTAAATAGTTCTTCGTTGCCTGATAAATGAACTCACTTAAATCACCATTATCATTTTTCACCAAACCATCCACCTCGTTAAGAAGATTTTTAGGTAATTTAACCATCACTTCCTGTAAACCCTCTGACAAAATGATGCACCTCCGCCAACTGATGAACATATAATATAATTTCTACTTAATAGTATCATTGAATACGCTTGAATGCAAAGGGATTCCGATAGTTTTCTTACAAAAAAACAAATTTTCTTCGATTTTTCCCTTGCAAATTAGGGTATATGCTCATATTGGCAGATGTAAATACAATTATTTCTCCCAACCTCAAACCTTAAACATTTAGACGAATAATATTTAAAAAGGCTCTAATATTGCTTTCATACAGCGTAAGTGCAACTTTCATCTGGAAGTCCGCAGTCCAGACACCTCTCGCTTTCCGCAGGCGGCTGGTGAGCCTCCTCGTACGCTTTGCGTACTGCGGGGTCTCACCTATGCCTTTCGACGAACAGGAAGTTCTAATGCCGGCGTTGGTCACAGGACGTGACCGTTCTTAGCCGGCCTCCTGCAGGAGTCTCGAGGTGTCTGGACTGCTCCGAGGAAAAGCGTGATTTGGATTACTGTTTAATATTACAGAAGTACAATCCTTATCATAACGGAATAATTTCTTTTTAAAATAATCCTTTAGACCAGTTCAGTTGCCCGGCGGACGGTGACTCCTACAGGAATAGCACGAGTCCAGACCTGAGCAGGAAGCGGTTTTCTTCCGAGGAGGCTGAGGCCGTGCCCGTATGTGGCAACGTCTGACATTAACGTCCTGTGCGTCGAGGCTTCGGCTGTCTAGGATGCGCATCCGTCCGCCGGGCAACTGAATGGTAATTAGAACGCCAATAAAATGAATGCACAAAATACTTACGCTGAATGAAAGTGTTTGGCATGGAAGCGGTGTATTTTGCAAAAATATTCCCTTAAGATGAGTAACAGTTTGTCTTACTGTATCAATCTTAAGGGGATTATTCAAGTGCATTTGGGATTCATTTTATTTCTTGGCCTTGGACGGACTGGGCAACTTCAATTAATTCTTCTTTCGTTAGACTGTCACTTGCCAATGTGTAATCAATGCCTTCATGATTCCAATGGAGTGTGTCGTCCGTCAATGCCCCGATTGTAAAACCGAGATTCACAATTTCCCCATTTACTGCTTCAGGTGTCATTAGTGTTGGAACATCGGTACGCATCTCCTGAACGAGGGTGAAATCCTTCTCACCGCCATACGTCAAAATGACTCGTTTACCGTTATCGAGCTCCATTTCTTTCCGGTCAACTGCTTCTGCACCGGCTGTATAAAGCGGATGAAGTACGGTAAAGACTTCCTCTTCATTACTACTGAATGTCGGAGCGTCACTGTTTGTTTCCATATTTTTCTCCATGGCAAAATCATCCGACTCAAAGCTTACCGCTGTATCAAATGTATGAAACTGGACTTCTACGACTGCTTTATCATCGACATCCAATACTTGCACTGCAGTTGGATAGAATGTTTTCTTGTCAAAAAGAATCTGCTGGTACGGCAAGTTCGTATTGTTTTGGTAATTTGTTTTTGTCTTAAACGCATAATGGGTTTCCGTTGCTTCAAAGCTTGCTTCCTCGTCATCTAATATGTCTTTGACGAGCGAGTGGTAAAGGTAAGGCTGGCTGCTGTTTTCCGGCCATTCTGATTGGAATTTGAAACTTCTTTCAAGGGCTGGAGTTAACACAAACACTCCGTCTTCATTTTTCAATATGATTTGACTACCCTTGTCATCTTCCTGAGAACCGAGCTTCACGCGATAATAATCCTCTTTCTGATGCCAAATATCAATCGTAAACCGCTGTTCTTCCTGTCCTGTCTTCATCGTCATTTCTGCTTCTGCTTTATAACCATCCATTTCCTCCAACGTGTCGGACAGTTTTTCGACAACATCTTCCTCCGATTTCTCTCCACATGCTGAAAGGATGACAATACTGATGACGATGAGGAATATTCCAAGATAGCGCTTCTTCATACACATATCTCCCTTGTCTCAATTAACAAAGGGAACAAATCACGTTTATCAGGAAATCATACGATATACTTCACGAATCCAGGCGATGATATCTGTCGCTGTTAGATCATAGACACTATGCTTATGCTGTACTGCTAAATCAGCACTTGTACCATGAAGGTAACAAGCATTGCAGATGGCGGAAAAAATGGTCTGGTTTTGTAAAATCATGGCGAGCATTATCCCTGTGAGTACGTCACCGCTACCGCCTTTTGCAAGACCGGGATTTCCGGTTGCATCAACCACCTGCTTACCGTCCGGGCTCGTAATAATGGTGTACTTCCCTTTTAACACGACATAGACTCCGTAGTCCTCTGCGAAGTCTTTCGCATGCTGAAAAGGGGATGTTAACGTTTCTTCTATCCGCAGCTCGAGAAGCCTGGCCATTTCTCCAGCGTGAGGCGTTACAATTGTCACAGCATCTCTCGACTTCAGTATGGGGAGTAAATTGCTTAAATGATATAATCCGTCGGCATCAACCAAAACGGGACAAGTCGCTGCCTTTAGCACCTGCTTTATTAGCTCCTCCCCCTGCTTACTACGGCCCATTCCGACACCGGCAGCGATTGCGTCATACGCTGATACATCCAAGTGATTATCCCAGACTAACAGCCCGTCTTCTTCCTTCAATATCTTAAACATCGCTTCTGGTATCCGGGAAGCGATAATTGGGATAATTTCCTGCAACGTTCCTGCAGTTACTAAGCCTGCTCCTGCGACAAGCGCTGCCTCCGTAGCCATCGTAATCGCTCCTGGCATCCTTGCACTCCCACCAATGATAAAACCCTTACCATGGTCCCCTTTATGTGCGTACGCCCGTCTCCTTGGAAGGGTTGCTTGGAACTGATCGCTACCGTATAAGCGGCGGGTCGTATATTTCTCCATCGTCCGCTTGGAGAAGCCAATCTCAACGACTTTCCATTCCCCGTAATAGCTGGCCGTGTCCGGTAAAACCGCAGTCATTTTCATAGCTCCGACAATAAACGTGTAATCCGCTTGTACAGCCACAGTAAATGGCACTCCTTCATCAGCCGGTAACCCGGACGGAATATCAACAGAAACGACCCGGGCATCAGATTCGTTTATCCGTTTGATCACGTCTTGATACGGCTCACGCAGCGCACCCTTCTTCCCGATTCCAAGTAAAGAGTCAATAATAACGTCTGAGTTTTTAATGATTTCTTCTACACCGTGGTCTATGAGAGAAAATATTTTCCCATTGCTGTTCAAATAAATTTTCTTATGCAGCAAGGCATCTCCCTGAATCAACTCATCAGGAACCACTTGGAAAACCCGTACATCATAACCATGTTCCATCAAATACCTTGCAATGACAAAACCGTCTCCACCATTATTTCCTGCTCCAACGAATACTGTTATCCACTCTGTTCGCTCAAAAAGAGAGATGATGTTGCGAAATATCTCCCTTCCGGCATTTTCCATAAGCACGTGCCCCGGCAAACCAATTTCCTTCATCGTATGCCTGTCGATATCGTACATTTCCTTTGCGGTGACTATAAACATGAAGTCCCCTCCTGCCCGCATTAAAATACTATGAGACAACCACTCCGTTTATGCAGATTCTCTTTACCCATTCTTTTGAACAACGACTTGTGCTACGGCATATTCCTTACTATGGCTGATTGATAATAGAAAAACATACCCTTCATAGCCCTGCACCATAAGTTGTGGCGCCCCGCTCTCATCATGGATTATTTCCATGTGCCGGAAGCTCAATTTCCCGATCCCAGTCCCGAGCGCTTTTGCACATGCCTCTTTTGCCGCAAATCTTCCAGCTAAATATTCTATCTGGCGTCTCCGGTTGGCAAATTGTTTATATATTGTTAACTCCGAATCAGTCAACACCCGTGCCGCAAGTCGGTCTCCCTTTTTAAGGCTTGACTCTATTCGGCCTAGTTCAATAATATCTATTCCAATTCCTTTAATCATTGGCTTTTGCCTTCTCTCCTTCAATGATAATAGCTAATGTTGGTCATAACTCGTATTATTAATTATTATAATAGTACCTGAACATTATAGGAAATTAAACTTATTTAGGAGGCTTCTTCTATTGTTTATCCGGAACGAAAGAAGTTTAAAAGAATTTATAAATCTTTACCCCGTCGTCTCGACCCTTGTTATCATTCACATCGTCCTTTGGTTAGTGATGGAATTTTTTCAATCTGGGATCGGTTGGATTGTTTATGTATTTGGAGTTGGTAATAACTTATCCGTTGCAATGGGCGAATATTGGCGCTTAGTTACCCCAATCTTCCTCCACCGGGAATTGACACATGTGTTATTCAATTCCTTTGCCCTCGTCATCTTTGGGCCAGCGCTTGAGTTGATGCTTGGAAAATTCAAATTCATTCTTGCTTATTTAGCCGCTGGGGTTATTGCAAATATAGCGACGTTTTTAATTGAACCTTTACAATACACACATTTAGGTGCTTCTGGAGCGATCTACGGATTATTTGGTATGTATATATTCATGGTTGCTTTCCGCAAGCATCTCATTGACCAAGGTAGTTCGCAAATGATCAAAACTATTTTCATCATCGGAGTACTTATGTCCTTCGTCGGAACGCGAATTAATATCGTCGCTCACTTAGCAGGCTTTGCTGGAGGATTCGCGATAGCACCACTCTTTTTGAAAAACATCCGCCCTTTCTCGCCGTGGCATGCTTATCAGCGCAGCTATCCAGATGATGACCGGGAGATACAATTTAATCCGAATCGCTGGAATAAAAAAAGAATAATACCTGAAAGCATCCGTAAAAACTGGCTCTGGATTATCATCGGTATTCTTGCAGTCATTGGATTTTTCAGCAGATTTTCCAACTGAATTTAACTTAACTTCCTTCTTCTTTTGAAACTTAATTAGCACCTAATCGTATTACTAGTAACCATCGTAATGGAAGGATGTTGCACAATGAGACAACCACCGAAGCATGCAATCGACCCGTGGGCAGTCGACGTTTGGAAAATCAGCGCCGCCATTTACCTTGGCATACTTTGGCTGATTCTTCTTACGTCGGTAGTCTTTGCGATTCTCTGGGATTGGTCGTTCGTTTATATAACCGGAGCAATAATTATAACTGTTTTATTAAGTTACCTTTTCATTTTCTTATTTCCTAAACTTAGGTATCGGCGCTGGCGCTATGAGATCTTTGAACAGGAAATTTATATCCAGCACGGAATTTTCATCCGTACGCGAACATTAATCCCGATGATACGGGTACAACACGTCGATACAGAACAAGGCCCGATTATGAAGAGATTTCATGTTGCGAGTGTGTCGATTTCCACCGCAGCGACAACGCACATCATCCCTGCTTTGTCAGAAGAAAATGCTTCTGATTTGCGGGACCGGATTTCACAACTTGCAAGGGTGGACGAAGATGATGTTTGAGGAAAGACGCCTGCACCCTGCAGCCATTATTTTTAACATATTAAAAGTAATTAAAGAATTATTTTTCTCGCTGCTAATCGTTTTAGTCGCTGGAAACTTTCTCATATTTTCTATTGCACTTGGGGCATTTAGTATACTCGCTTCGGTTTATGGCATTCTCTCGTGGTACCGTTTTTCTTATTATGTTACCGATGATGAGCTATGGATTGAGTACGGTATATTTAAACGAACGAAACGGTCTATTGCGAAAAACCGGATCCAATCGATTGATTTAACCGAAAGTGTGATCCATCGTATATTCAAACTGACCCGGGTCCAAATTGAAACAGCAAGTGGCGGAGAGAAGGCAGAAGCTGCCCTTTCAGCTGTTTCGCTTAAAGATGCGAAAGAACTCCGGGAAGTGTTAAAAAATAGCGGAAAAGCAGGTACCTTAGTTCCTGAAGAAATGTATCTTGCACAGAAAGAAATTTCCTTTTCCCGCTTGCTCCTAGCCGGAATCACTTCCGGTGGTCTTGGCATTATTATCGGTTTCATCGTCGTTGGGCTCTCGGAATTTGACGAACTCATACCTGAAATGGTGTATAACTACACCTATGAGTGGTTGGTAACTGCAAGTATTATATTCATTGTTCTTATTATTCTTGGTGTTCTTGCCACCATTTGGCTATTAAGTATTCTCTGGACACTCCTTCGCTACGGGAAATTCACTATCAGGAGAACGGAGGATGAATTATTCATTACGCGGGGATTGCTTGAAAGAAAGCAATTGACAATTCCCTTGCACCGGATTCAGGCGATTGGTATTGAAGAAAACATCTTACGTCAGCCATTTGGTTACGCATTTATTTTTGCAGAAATTGCCGGCGGAAATACAGATGGGAAATTAGCGGATTCAACGATCCTATTCCCATTGCTGCATAAACGAGAAATCGCCGCCTTTCTTGATGAATTTGCTCCAGACTTCAGCTGGCAGGAAGAAGAAGTCGAATGGACGAAGCCACCACCCGCTGCATTACCGTATTACTATGTCCGTTCAAGTGTATTATTCTTACTGGCCAGTATCGCCGTCTTTATCTTTTTCCGGTCGTTTGCTTGGATTCCGATTGCTTTGTTCGCGCTCTCCCTAGGCTTGGGCTGGCTCTCTTATAAGGATGCGGGCTTTTACCTTAAAGGGAACAGGTTGTTACTCCGATACCGACACGTGAAGCGCACTACCGTACTCATTCAGCAAAAACGAATACAAGCCTTCGAGAAAAAGAATCATGCACTCGAAAGAAAATGGAGCCTCGCCTCCATGAAAATATCTATTCTGAGCAACACCGGGGGCAAACACTATCACGTGAAAAATTTAGAAGAAGAAAAAGTTAACCAACTGGGGGACAGAATTGCTTATCGAAATAAATTGGAATAAACGCTAGTATCTAAAAAAACGGTTTGGAGCTATATTGCTCCAAACCGTTTTTATTCTTAGTTAGTCTCTTTTACGACGTTTTTGGAAATTACCTTTACGGTTACGTCCACCGTAGAAGCGTTTGTTTTTCGAGCGATGTCCGCCTTTGCCTTTTGAATGGAGTGCTTTTTTCACACTCACTGGTGCAACCGAAGAAATCCGGACTGGTGTGTCTCTTCTTTCTTTCGTCAACAGGCTAATTGCCGCTGCAATAACGGTTACCGAATCGTGATCTTCCAACAGGTCCTTCGCAGCTTCTTGATATGTCGTTAAATCACGCTTATCAATTGTTTTCTGGATTCTTTCGATTGTAAGTTGCTGTTGTCCACGTCTAGCATCTTGAATCGTCGGTGGTGCGAGACGCTTCATCTTACTCTTCGTCGTCTTTTCAATCAAATGTAAATGTGCCATTTCTCTTGGCGTTACAAAGGAAATCGCTTCACCTGTTTTACCCGCGCGCCCTGTACGCCCGATACGGTGTACATAACTCTCCGGATCTTGCGGGATATCAAAGTTATAAACGTGAGTCACGCCGGAAATATCTAATCCACGTGCAGCTACGTCTGTTGCAACTAGCACGTCGACACGACCGTTTTTAAACTTGTTCAATACAGACATCCGCTTTCCTTGAGTCAAGTCGCCATGAATCCCTTCAGCACGATAGCCTCTAGCCTGTAAACCTTCCGTAATTTCATCGACCCGCTTCTTCGTTCTTGCAAACACAATTGCAAGCTCTGGAGAATGAATATCGACATGATTGTTCAACGTATCGAACTTGAATTTCTCCGGTATTTCAATGAAGTACTGATCAATATTTTCAACCGTCATTTCTTTCGCTTTAATTTTTACTTCTTTCGGTTGCTTCATCAATGTTGTTGCGATATCGCGAATTTCCTTTGGCATCGTAGCGGAGAATAGCAACGTTTGACGTTCTTCTGGAATGCCTTTTAAGATATCACGAATATCATCGATGAACCCCATGTTCAGCATTTCGTCCGCTTCATCCAGAACTGCAACTCGTACTTGATCCGTCCGAATAGTTCTTCTCCGCATATGGTCAAGCAATCTTCCTGGTGTTGCCACGACGATTTGCGGGCCATCTTTCAGTGCACGAATTTGCCTGTCCATATGTTGACCACCATATATTGCCAATGCACGAATGCCGACAAATCTTGCAATGCGATTGATTTCCTCTGCGACCTGGATAGCCAATTCCCGCGTCGGAGCCACAACTAACCCCTGTACCTTGCGAAGTTTAGTGTCGATTCTTTCAATCATCGGAATACCGAACGCAGCGGTTTTCCCTGTACCTGTCTGAGCTTGACCGATTACGTCATTGCCCGCTTTCGCAAGAGGAATGGTCTCCGTTTGGATTGGCGTTGCTTCTTCAAAGCCCATTCTTTCCAAAGCCTTCATAATCGGGGCCGCGATATTTAATTCATTAAATTTTGCCACTTAATGTCTACTCCTTCTGTAAAAAAAATTTAGTTATAAGAGGCCACTAGTCCTTTACTTCAGATTTATAAATCCTATCTATACATATACCCATTGCCATTATCAGATATGCACGGTTAAAACGTACAAGGGTTTATCATTCAACCGGGAAAAGATTTATCACGTACCAATTATTGTTTCTCTAAAAGAACAATTAGGCTTCCCTTCCATCTTCGGGGCCTCAAATTACTGTTTGTCTTATGATACCACATCTTTGTCACCATTTTCCACAATGCTCCGTCATAAATACTTATTTAATATATAGTGATCTAAATTAAACTTTGCACTTACGCTGAATGAAAACAATATTATGGATTACAGATTATCTTTCAAACGGCGTGAAATAAATGAATTTTTCCATGAATCATGGTAATATAAGATGATAATATATTGAAAGTAGAGGGGCGTTATGGACCTAGCCATCCCCTCTGGAAAAGGTGTCAATTAAAGGAGTTTTTCTATGCGTCTTCCTGCATTTAATCCGAAAGCAGCTCTCTTTATTGGAGTAACTGCTGTATCCACTTCTGCTATACTCGTTCGACTTGCTGAAGATGCACCTGCAGCTATGACTGCTTTCTATCGTTTATTCTTCGCCGTTATCATGATGGCGCCATTTATATTAATTAACTACCGACATGAATTCAAACAAATCTCTAAAAGAAACTGGATACTTTCTATACTCGCAGGCATATTTCTCGCCGCGCATTTTATTTTTTGGTTTGAATCATTAAGTCATACATCCGTTGCAAGTTCCGTTGTGTTTGTTTCCATCCAACCGGTCTTTGCCTTCCTCGGGACTTATTTATTGTTTCAGGAACGCTTTTCCTATGGTGCCATCATCAGTATGATCATTACATTGTTTGGAAGTCTGATTATCGGTTGGGGGGATTTCCAACTCGGAGGAAACGAACTACTCGGTGATGTGCTCGCCATTTTAGGAGCAATAGGTATCACAGGATATTTTCTGATTGGACAATCTGCAAGGAAGAGCTTGTCTCTAATGACGTATACATTCATCGTATATGGGGTTGCTTCCGTCACTTTATTTATATACAACCTTGGCTTACAGCACTCATTCACCGGTTATAGTGCAACGAACTGGTATGCATTCCTTGCACTTGCCATCATTCCAACATTCTTCGGCCATTCAATTTTCAACTGGTGCTTACGCTGGTTAAGTACAACAACAGTGTCCATGGCCGGATTATTGGAGCCCGTTGGAGCTGCCCTTTTAGCATATATTTTCTTAAATGAAGCTATTACTTGGTCTCAATTTTTAGGTGGAACGATCGTTATCTTCGGCTTGTATTTATTCATCATCAGCACATCGAAAAAAACGAACGTCACCATTTCTCAAAGGAAAAAATAATCAGTTAGGCGGTAATCAGGATGAGAATTCAACTAATGACAGACGGTGGAGCAGACATTCCACAACAGTTAATCGAACAAATGCAATTAGAAATTGTCCCTCTTTATTTAAATTTCAGCGATGGCGAATATAAAACTGGTCATTCATTGAAGCTTGCGGATTTCCATCAGAAGGTAAAGAAGCTTAATGAAGTTCCACTTTCCGCTGCACCAAGCCCGAACGACTTTTACGAAGCTTATAAAAAGGTGCCGCAAGATAAGCCGATTATTATGCTGAGCCTTTCCAAGGAATTAAGTAGTACGTATCAAAATGCGGTCACCGCTAAAAACATGCTTGAAAAAGAAGAACCAGCGCGTAAAATCGCTGTCATCAATACGAAAACAGCTTCAGGCGGAATTGCCCTTTTGCTTCATGATTTATACAATAAAATTCAAGCAGGCTATACATTTGAACAAGTTGTACAGCATACGGAAGAACGAGTTGGAGATACGATTACTTTATTTGTCCTCCAGACGTTAGATAACCTTGTCCGCGGTGGCCGGATTTCAAAGGTAACCGGTAAGATTGCAAAGACGCTCAGCATTAAATTGCTTATGCGTGGTAGTGAACAAGGAGAAATAGAAGTAACAGAACGCATACGTGGAGAAAAACGTGCAGTGAACCGATTTATCCAACAAATCGGAGAGTATACGAAAAATGCGGAAAATAAGAGCTTATTCATGACCCACTGCAACAGTGAATCCCGGGCAACAAAACTATTGAACGAAATAAAAGAAAAATATTCCTTTAAAGAAACGTTCCTAACAGACACCGGTCCCATCATCGCAACTCACGGCGGAGATGGTGCTATCGTAATAGCTTTCTTTAAAGACAGAAAAAAATAACAACAGCGCAAGCACCCTGGGCTCAGAGCGGACGTGGCTAGTCCTAGAAACTGAGTTATCACAGCATTTTTATTTTATACTTTCTTACTCTAAAATAAACCGGATGGACGTAATTTTGTATCCATCCGGTTTATTTTTTCTTTTCAAGAAAATCATGGACCATCAGATTGATCGTATCCTTATCCTCACCTAAACAAAGCAGATGTCTCGATTGATCCAAGAGTACAATCTCCTTGTGCTCCGAATCAATCTCCTTATCCAAATAGTAAGCTGTCTTATAAGGTACCATCCCATCAAGTTGGCCGTGCGCAATCAATACAGGGGTCTCGACTTCTTTCAAAAATCGTCTCGTGAAATTAATAAGCTTTACAAATTCGATATTCGCTTTTATCGGCACTTGACCAAATTTCCGCTTATAATGATTGTACATTTGATTGTTTTCTAATCCGCCCTTCAACCCATCACGGATTACTTCTTGAACATCCGTCCCAATCTGTTTGAAATCCAAATACTTCCCCGCGGTTGCCAGTAATACTAATTTTTTTACCTTATACTTCGCCGCTAGATAAGCAGCAATCATCCCACCCATCGAAAAGCCGATTAAATAAATTTCATCATATTTCTCCGATAGCTGCTGCAAAGCTTCCTCTGCCGCAGAAATCCAATCCTTGTAAGTGATGTCCTCTAAGTGTAGTTCAATCCCATGTCCTGGCAATGTCGGCAGTTCAACATGCCAATCCGTATGTTCACGCAAATATTTCGCTAACGGGCCAAGCTCATAAGGACCACCTGTAAATCCGTGAATCAATAAACATCCTATCATCCGCATCCCCTCGTTCTAACCATTCCTTTCTTTTATTATCTGCTCATCGACCCCTATTTATCCGACCTAACTTATCTGAACGTCCTGATCAAGGAGCTTAACTGTCTCACAATCGGAGAAACTTGATGATATGTGCTCGCTAACTGATTAATGGTTGTCATCGTTTTACTAAAGTCCACTTGTCCATTTGCATCGGTAAAAGCACGAAGAAGGCCGGCTTGCGTCTGTTCCGACGACGGATTGCCATACGCTTCCTGACTTTGGCTTTGACTTTGACTCATCAAATTAAGTGGTTGTGGCGGTTTTGCATAGCGTTCATAAGGTGTTATATGTGATATAGGTGTATAGGGAGAGTTTGGTATATTGGGTGGTTGCTGGCGAGCAAATGGTGGTGTGTTTCGATTAGCGTACAGATACGGATGCCGCCTCATTCTATCGTCCATTTGGAACACCTCTTTATCCAAACATTGATTCATACTATAAATTATGCAGCTAGGGGAGCTTTTGTTATTGTATAAGAAGCTATAAAATAAAAATCCTGTGATAACTTAGGTATCCGGGGCTAGCCACGTCCGGCTCCAGCGCCCAGCAACTAGCAAACTTCACACTCCTCCAATCGATAAGTCAACATCAACTCACTGCGTTCGTTGTGTTTCCTTTATCTCATTCCGGAGTGCTCCAGTTTGTACGTTGCTAAACGGGCGCTTGCGCCTTTGTTGTTACGTTCAGTTTTCGACTTTCCTAAGCATGTGGTGTATCCGTTCTTTTTGAAAACCTAATATCGAATGTTTCTCCCCTTTTACAAACATTGCTGGTGTACCGTAAACCCCTTTCTTCTGCATTTTTGTCATATAATCCCTATTCTGGGTTACATTTTTTATTTTGTAAGTAACGTCGTACTTTTTGACGAGATTTACTACTTTTGTGCAATACTGATTATTGTCACTCACATAAATGATTACATCATAGTTGTCCATCTAAAATTCCTCCAAAAACTTCCCTTATTTCTTTCTTTTTTTATACCTTTTTAATACCCGATTAAATATAAAATGAAACTTCATTCAGTGGGGTTTCTTATCTCCCACACTGAATGTTAGTTGAACAGAAAATATTTCGCTTAAAACTCATCAAATAAACAATAGTCAACGCCTATACGTTGCATAAAAGGGTAACAAAAAACACGGTACTAAGTTGCTGCACCGTGCTTTTCTTCTTTTTTGCAATTAATCATCTAAATCTATATCAACAACGAGCACTTCTCCCGTGTAGGCATCGATTTCGATTTCTGCCTCTCCTTCAGGGCTCTCAATTTCGATTTCATATATTAAGCGACCATCTTCTCTATCCAAATCTATATCATCCACCACACCGGAGAACTCTTTTAATGCAATTTCAATTGCTTTTTCTTGACTGATTGTTGATTTCCGCTCATCGGATTGCTTCTTGGAATCATCATTGGGACCTTTTTTTGCTTCGTTATCTTCTTTTTTCGCTTCTTCTGCATCCTCTTGTTTTGGTGCAGTTACCGTTTTACGCTCGGTCTCTTTTGTATCTTCAGTTGCTTTTTCTTTCATTTCCAAGTCTGTTTCTTTTTTATTTGTAGCTGATGCTTCTCTCTTATCTCCATTTTCCTTCTGCTTATCCGTAGTCATATCTTTCTTTTCATCTGCTTTAGCTAGCCATTTTTCTTCCAGCTTTAATACCTCACCCGAGTTCCCGTCAATTACTAATTCATATCCTTGCCCGTCGATGACAATTTCCACTTCATAGATAGGATTTGTCTCTTGTTCATCTAACTTAAGTGCAGTGATTTCCCCAGGATATTGGGCCTCCACTTTTTCCGTAACTTCTTTCTCGGTTAGGTCAGGTCCGGCTGAAACCGATAAATTTTGACTGAAAATAAGCCCTAATACAGTGGCAATCGCCATAGCCCCAATTGCCATTAGCAATTTTTTATTCATTATGACCCCCTCCTAGCTTAGCTAATTAGTCATCCCAGCTGTCATCATCTTGTTCGATTTCCACCTCGATAATCTCACCTGTCATTGCATCAAGTTCGATTTCTGCTTCATGCGTACCATCTCTTAATTCAACCTCATAAATCAATCTGCCGTCATCCTTGTCGAGTTCAATTTCCGTCACTTTACCTTCGAATTCGGTTAAAGCAATTTGCTTTACTTCTTCAATCGATAGCACACCTGCAAATGGATCCTGGTTTTCCCCTGTTTTTTCCTTCGTTTCTTGTACTTCTTCCGTTTCACTCGCTGCAACAATCGGCTCTGTCGGTGCAGCATTCGACTGATAAGCAGTAAAACCAATGACCAATGCTATCGTCAATGTCCCAATTCCATATCCTAACTTTTTATTCATTTTATTTCCTCCTTTGATCTCTGCTTTTATCATAGCTCGGGCAGATAATAGGAGGATGTGAGGAAGATTAGAAAATGCTGAGAAACGAATCTTTACGGAGAGTAAACGTTATTTTTCATCGGGCCCTTCTTTCATAACCGGTAAAACCATTGTAAAAGTCGAGCCCTCCCCTAGGGTACTGTCCACAGTTAGCTTTCCTTGATGGTCTTCGGCAATTTCCCTAGCGATAGACAGGCCGAGCCCACTGCCACCGGTCCCTCTGCTTCTTGCTTTATCGACCCGGTAAAACCGCTCGAATATCCGTTCCTGATCTTCTCGAGCTATTCCACTTCCATAATCTTTCACAGAATAAATCACGTCACCATTATA